>LSNW01000015.1 GCA_001566965.1 Methylothermaceae bacteria B42
AATCGGGCTCCACCATCACCGAAGGGACGGGGGCATCCTTGATCAGCCGGTCAACTCCATCTCCTGCCGGAGTGGACAGGTCGCCGGGATAACTATTGTAAGACATTAAATGTTCTTTCGGCAGACCCAAAGTTGCGTCAAAAGCAGGGCGGCCTGCCGCTGGCTCCAGAACTTCAGGAGGAACCACCGCTTCCGGTTCAGGCACAAACTCCGGCTCGCCGGGAGAAACGGCGTTCATTCGCAAAACAAAATCATCCGGCACCGGCGCCGCGCCAGCCGGGGGCAACCCTGCCCAGGCAAGACAGCAGATGCCCAGCTTCAGAATTGAGGGGGGGGGGGGGGGGGGGTAAAAAAAATTTTTTTCATGACACACCTCCTGACAGGCGTCATAAGAGGGAGAAATGAACCGCCACGGAAATACCCATGGCTCAATTTGCTTTGTATTATAACCGTCTGCCACCTGTCAAGCGGGAAAATTACGCGGCCAGGCGCAAAACGCGTCATTCACTACCAGGAGGAAACAATAATAACCGTCGGGATGGATGCAACCCAAGGAATTTCGCGGCTTTTCCCGGAAAAAACCCATATAACGGCATATTCCCATGAATTAATATTTCCACCCATTCGACAGTGTTGACTTGCTACTGAATTGGCGCAACACTGGGCTGGCGCATCGTCATCGGGCGATACGCCCAACCCTAAGTAACAGTGATGTCCGATGAAGAAAGCCGGAGCAGGCCGGATTTGCGATTGCGTAACCCGGCAATGGATTCTTACCCGCCGCCAGTTTGGCAAGCTTGCCTTCCAAGCCGGCGCCGCCTTGACATTTTTACTCAAGGGCTGCGGCTGGGCGGGTAAAAAACAACCTGATATCACCTGCGGCGCATCCCCATCCCGCGCCGGTAATAATGAATACGATTATATTGTCGTGGGTTCCGGCGCCGGGGGCGGGCCGCTGGCGGCCAATCTGGCCCGCCTTGGCCACCGGGTGTTGCTATTGGAAGCCGGCGGCGATGTGGCCAACGACCACTATCAAGTGCCGGTGTTTCATCCGAAGGCCAGCGAGGATCCCCAAATGCGCTGGGATTTTTTTGTCCGCCATTATCAAAATCAGCGTATGGCCAGGCTGGATCCCAAGTTTTATCCCTCGCATAACGGCGTTTATTACCCCCGCTGCGGAACCTTGGGGGGGTGCACCGCCCATAACGCCATGATTTTCATCTATCCCCACAACAGCGACTGGGACAAAATCGCGGCCTTGACCGGCGATGAATCCTGGAACAGCAAAAACATGCGCCGTTATTTCCAGCGCCTGGAGCGCTGCGGTTATGTTCCCGAAACTACCGCCAATCCCTCCCGCCACGGCTACCGAGGTTGGCTCCCCGCCTCTATTCCCGGCAAGGAAGTCTTGCGCCAACTGGCTTTCAGCGCGCTCAGGGACAAGCAGTTGCGCAACGGCATTTTGAAACCTGTCATCCAAACCCTGCGGCCGGATATCACGTCCCCCTGGCAATTTCTCACAGCGGCCCTGCGGGATTTGAAACAACCGGAAAAAACAGACCCCAACGATTGGCGGCATGTTTTCAATCACCGGGAAGGCCTTACCCTGATGCCATTGACGACGGAAAACGGCCGCCGCGCGGGTCCCCGCGAATACATTAAAGCAGTCCAGGCGGCATGCGGGGACCGTCTCACCGTACAACTTCACAGCCTGGTCAGCCGGGTGCTGTTGGATGGGGAAAACAACGCCAGCGGCGTGGAAGTCTGGCGCGGCAGGAAGCTTTATCAAGCCGACCGTATCGCCAGACAACCACGGGAACCGGAGGCCATTCAGACATTTCAGGCCCGGCGGGAAGTGATTCTGGCCGGCGGCGCGTTTAACACCCCGCAATTACTGCTGCTTTCCGGCATCGGGCCCCGGCGTGAATTGGAACGTCACGGCCTGCCGGTGAAGGTGGATTTGCCAGGGGTGGGCGAAAACCTACAGGACCGTTACGAAGTCTCGGTCGTCACCGAAATGAAAGAGGATTTTTCCTTTCTGAAAGACGCCGAGTTCAACAATTCCGACCGTTACTACCGGCAATGGCGGCAAGGCAAGGGACTTTATACCACCAATGGTTCCCTGATCAGCTTTTCCAAACGTTCCAGCGAGGGACTGACCGATCCGGATCTGTTTATTTTCGGCATGGCGGGAGACTTCCGGGGCTATTACCTGGATTATTCCAAAGATGCCGTGGCCCGGAAGAATATATTCAGTTGGGTGATTCTCAAGGCCCACACCCGCAACCGGGGAGGAACCGTGCGCCTGACATCCGCCGATCCCAGAACGCCCCCGGAGATCAATTTTCATTATTTTGACGAAGGCACCGACCGTGAAAGCCGGGATCTGGCGGCGGTGGTGGAAGGCATCCGCTTTGTGCGGGCAATCACCCGCCGCGCTAGCAATCATATTCAGCGGGAAGTGATTCCGGGGGGAAAGGTTCGCAGTCGAGAAGAAATCGAAGCCTTTGTCAAAGCCCACGCCTGGGGCCATCATGCTTCTTGCAGTTGCAAAATGGGCCCGGCCAGTGACCCGATTGCGGTGGTGGACAGCCGGTTCCGTGTCCACGGCGTCAACAATCTGCGGATTGTCGACGCTTCGGTATTCCCTGAAATTCCCGGTTTTTTTATTGTCAGCGCCATTTACATGATCGCCGAGAAAGCCACCGATGTGATTCACAATGAAGCTTTAAAATATGGGATCAGTGTTTGATTTTACCCTTCAAATCCAATTTTTAACGGCCATTGTTGATATCAATTACCTATCAGCGACAATAGAGAAGCGGTCAAGGAGCTGTTACCCGGAAAAGCAATTGTTTGGTGTTAAGGCCGGAGTAGCAAGCTGACTTGCCCACTTGCGTTAGATGCATTAACATCTTGATGACCAAACATCATAATCTCGCGGGGGTAACTTAATTATGCGGACAACACTCGATTTGGATGAAGACATCATTATCGCCCTCAAGGAACTAGCCAAACGTCACCGCCAATCCATGGGCAAGGAAGCTTCCAGACTGATCAGGCTGGCGCTGCAGACAAAAGCGGCTGAGAGCGAAGCGGCATTCACAGGTTTCGAGCCTTTTCCAGCAAAGGGCCGAAAGGTGGTCACCGACGATTTAATTGATCAAATCCGGGACAGTGAAGGCGTTTAATGAGGGCATTGCTCGATGTCAATGTACTCATAGCCCTGTTGGACGCCGCCCATATACATCACTCATTGGCCAAACAGTGGTTACTACAAGAAATCGAACACGGGTGGGCATCCTGCCCTATTACCCAAAATGGCTGTATCAGGATACTTTCTTCCCCTGCCTATCCGGGGGACTTCACGCCATCTGAAGTGGCCTCCAAATTATTCAAGGCAATGGCCCATCCGGCACACGCATTCTGGCCAGATGATTTGAGTTTATGTGATGAATCTTCGATTGCCTGGCAGCACCTATTGGGCCATAAGCAAATCACCGATGCCTATCTACTGGGGTTGGCGACCAAAAACCAAGGACGCTTTGTTACCTTCGACAAACGAATAACCTGGCAAATGGTTAGCGGCGCGAAACACGAGAATCTGGAGATAATAAGAAAGTAGGCAGAGCCAAGAATCACGTTCAGGGCACATGCATCCTTGCCCGTAATTGCTATCTCAAGTAAAAATAATACCCTATCCCCTTAAAACCACCCTCCCCCGCAAGCGGTGGAGGGTGCGATGGAGCATGCTTTGAATCCCCTTTCCCTTTGAAGGTGTGACGGCGCGGTCCTTGCCGTAAGTTACGTAACATCAGTTAATACCACCTGTTGTCAAGGTAATATTACCGAATATCCGCGTGTATTTTTCCCATCACCTCAACATTTTTTTGCCTTAACCTGATACACATCAAAAAAAGAAAAAATTTTTTGATAATCGTTTTTATTGATATTTAGTTCTTTTTTTTACAAATCAGGTTTAATTTATCTTCTGTCTACCTGAATCAAATACAACTTTGATGGGTAGAGAAACATTCCCCTCCAAGCTGGGAGAAGGTTATGAAAAAGCACCCCCTGCCCGTCTTAGTGTTGATGTCTCTGTTGGCCAGTTGCGCCGCCATCCAGGATGAAGCCACTCAGGCGGATCGTGATGAATATTCATTCCGCGCGGCGGACGAGGATTATTTCCGCGATATGGACTACGGCCTTACCAAGCATCCCGAGAAGGTTGCCGCCGCCCTCGATCCATACACACCTGGCATATCCCCAGCCGATGCGGTGGCCGCGGTGGTGCGGGGCCGCAACAACTGGATTGTCTGGACCGGTGGCAACGACCGGCTGTGGGACGAACTGAACCGGGCCAGTGTCGGTGCTTTTGATTTACTCAAGGTGGTCTCCAACCATCCCAGTCTCAAATTCAACCGCGGCAATCGCTGGTCCTACCTGGGCTTGGTCAATGAGCCTTGCTTTAAAAAACCAGGCGCCCCCCGCCAGGACCGCTTTGGTCTGTGGCTGGACGAACGCGACCCCACATGCCCGCCCGATCCTTTCGAAAACCAGCAGAAATACCCCGGCGTCAAAACCGGCGCCCGGGGCAAGACCGTCCCTGTCGGCTCCTATTATGGCTATGCCACGGGCATCGTTGGCCTGCGCCTGTTTCCCAATCCCAATTTCGACGAGAAAGCGGCTGAAGAATGGGATCCCGAACGCTATTACACCGATCCCGGCTACTACAACCGCAAGGACTTGGTGCGTCCTTACCGGGTAGGCATGTCGTGCGGTTTCTGCCATGTGGGCCCCAGCCCGGTAAATCCGCCCAAAGACTTCGAAAATCCCAAGTGGGAAAATCTCACCTCCAATCCCGGCGCGCAATATTTCTGGTGGGACCGGATCGCCATTTGGGAGGCGGATGAATCGAGTTTTGTCTATCAGATTTTCAAGACCTCCCGCCCGGGCGCTTTGGACACTTCTTTTGTTTCCACCGATTACATCAACAATCCCAGGACCATGAATGCGGTCTATAACCTGGGACCGCGCATGGCAATCGCCCGCAAACTGGGCAAGGAAAAGCTCAGCGGCGGGGAACTCAACAACAAGCGCTTCAGCGACTACCCAACCATCCCGGAAAACAGTCCCTTGCATGATTTTTTCCACAAACCGGATTCAGTCTTCACCCCGATGGTGCTCAAGGACGGCGCCGATTCGGTCGGCGCGCTGGGGGCCTTGAACCGGGTTTATGTCAACATCGGCCTGTTCAGCGAGGAATGGCTGCGCCACTTCCGCCCCTTTGTCGGCGGCAAACCCATTACCCCGTTTAAAATCTCCGTGGCCGAAGAGAATTCCGCCTACTGGCGCGCCACCGAGCTGCAAACCCCGGACGTCGCCTTGTTTTTTCTCGCCAGCGCCAAACCGGATAAGCTGCAAGCCGCGCCTGGCGGCAATCAATACCTGAACGATCCGCCGGAACAGGTCAAGCGAGGCAAGGGGGTTTTCGCTGAAAATTGCGCCCGCTGCCATTCCAGCAAGCTGCCGGAAAAAGCCTTTACTTTCTTCCCGGATCATGGCTGCAACGGTCCCAATTATCTGCAATGTTTCAACAATTACTGGAACTGGACCAAAACCGATGAATTCAAGCGGCAAATGCGCGCCATCGTGCTGCAAGACGATTTCCTTGAGGATAACTATCTTTCCAACGAATTGCGCATCCCGGTGACCTTGGTGGAAAGCAATACCTGCAGTACCCTGGCCACCAACGCCATCCAGGACAATATCTGGAACGACTTCTCCTCCTCTTCCTACAAGGCGCTGCCTTCGGTGGGTGAAATACTTGTTCACCACCCGGTCACCGGCCAGCCTTACCGCTATTCCATGCCGGCCGGTGGACTGGGTTATATTCGCGTGCCTTCCTTGGTCAGCATTTGGTCCCAGGCGCCGTTCCTGTTGAATAACACCGTCGGGGACTTCTGCTGGCAAAAGCCCCCATCCCGCGCCTATGCCCACAACCACGGAGAAACCTACGGAACCGACGCCTATTACGACGACGAATATATCTGCGACGGCACCACCGAGGACCGGATGAAGGCTTTCTACGATGGTATCGAAAAGCTGCTATGGCCGGAAAAACGTCGGGGCGACCGCCGCTATCTGACCCAATCGGGCAAGCTGCTGCCCGGCGTGATTGACCGCACGACCGCCACCAGTTATCTGCGGGTGCCGCCTGGCTTTATCCCCGATTTTCTCAAGGTGCTGCCCAACTTCCGCGACGGCATCGAAATCGGTCCCATCCCCAAGGGCACCACAGTCAATCTTCTTGCCAACATCGATTTGGAAAACAAAAAAGGCGTCATCAAATTCCTGCCCAAACTGGTCATGGCGCTCAAATCGCTGCCTCCTGACGTCGGCGACGAACAAGCCAAGGCGGCATTCGCGCCGTTGGTGGATGAAATGCTCACCCTCAACAAATGTCCGGACTTCATCGTCAACCGGGGTCATTACTTTGGCACCGGGTATCTCCCCGGCGAAAAGGGACTGAGCGATGACGACAAAAAGGCGCTGATTGCCTTCCTTAAAACGATGTAACGGAGAAAATCGATGAAACGTCGTTGGCGGCTGATGGGAATGATAATTGGGATGGCTGTACTCTCGGGCTGTTCCATGTATTCCCATACCAATGTCAAAGGTGACACGGCAGAACCGGCGGCCAGCAAAGCCACTTTCACGATTCACCATCCCCGTGGCCGATCCGAGGAGACTTTGGTCATTCTGGCATTGTCCGGAGGCGGCAGCCGGGCGGCCTACTGGTCCGGCAATGTGATGCTGGCGCTGGATGAGGTGTTTGCCGATCAGGGCTGGAACCTGCTCCACGAAGTGGATGCCATTTCCTCGGTTTCCGGAGGCTCCCTGCCCGCCGCCTATTATGCGATTACCGGCGATAGCGAGGAAGAAGCCCGGAAACTGCCATCCAAGCGGGTCTGGAACCGGGAAACCGTGCGCCGCCTGATGCGCCGCAATTACCGCATCCGCTGGGTCGGCAGTTGGTTTTTGCCGGTCAATATCGCCAGGTTTTGGTTCACCGCCTACGACCGCTCCGACATCATGGCGCAAACCTTCGCCGACAACCTCTATGACCAGCCCATGCTGGGTTGGGATCTGCGCTTTAGCGATATCAATCCGCACCGGCCCAACCTGATTCTCAATGCCACCGACGGGACCGCCGATCATTTTGGCAGGCCTTTCACCTTCACCGTGGAACAGTTCAAAGCCCTACATTCGGATCTGGGCGACTATGAAATCGCCCGCGCGGTAATGGCATCGGCTGCCTTCCCCGGCGCCTTCAATTACATGACATTAAAAGATTACAAGGAAAACAACCATTATTTCCATGTCTTCGACGGCGGCAATTATGACAACCTGGGGTTGTTGAGCGCCATGGTGGTGCTGGAAAACAACCGGCGCCGCTTTGACCGTTTTGTGGTCATCCTGGTGGATTCCTATGTGCCCGGCGGCGGCGTGGATCACGAAAAATATGACGGCCGGGGGATTTTGGATTTCGGCGTCGATCTCAACTTTCTCGACAGCTTCGACTCTTTACTCGCCGTCAACCGGGCCCGGATTCTGGATATTTTCAGCAATTATCTGGATCAGACCTTCGGCGACAAAAGCCTGTTCTATCACATCGTTTTTGACGATATCGGCGACGATGGCCTGCGCCGGCAACTGCAAGCCATCAAAACCGACTTCAAAATCAGGCCCGGGCATGCCGAGGCCATCGACCGCGCCACTCAGTTATTAATCGTCCAGGACAATGACTGCCTGAAGCAGATCCAGGTCATGCTGACAGGCGGCCGCAATCCAGACGGCCCACTATGCCGCTGGCGTTCACCCCCACCCACGAGGACAAGCCATAATGAATAATGACATCATCTTTCAGCCCCTGGCATTCCGCCATTTAACGGTCAAAAACCGCCTTTTCCGCTCCAGCATCTCCGGCCGCTGGGACAATTACGACGGCTCGGGCACCCACGCCAGGCTGAACTGGGAAGAACGCTTCGCCAAGGGCGGCGTCGGCGCCATTATCACGTCGTTTGTGCCGGTTCACGTTCGTGGCCGGATCTTGCCCAACTACGCCATGATTGACAATGACGACAAGATCCCCTTCTGGAAAGAAGCGGTGAAGCGGGTCCACGCCCACGGTTGCAAATTGATTATGCAGCTCAGCCATTCCGGACGCCAGCGCGATATCCCAGGGATAGAAAACCAAATGAATGTGGGCCTGTCATCGACAGACAAGATGGATACTTTCCATGGCCTTTTGTGCCGGGCCATGACGAAAGAGGATATCGACGAGGTCATCGGCTATTTCACCGCCGGCGCGCGCAGGGCCCGGGAAGCGGGTCTCGACGGTATTGAATTGCACGCTTCCCACGGCTATCTGTTTACCCAGTTCCTCAGTTCCGGCATCAACGACCGCAAGGACGACTACGGCGGCAGTCTGGAAAACCGCGCCCGCTTCCTGCTAGAAACCGTGCGCGCCATCCGCCGGGAAATCGGCGACGACTATCACCTGCAAGTCAAAATCAACGCTTTCGACGAGAATAATGCCCTTTATCCCTGGGAGAAGAACGGCAATTCGGTGGCGGAATATACTCAAATCTGCCAATGGCTGGAACAGGAAGGGGTGGACTGCCTGCACGTTTCCGCCGGCAGCCTGTTCCCCCATCCGCTGGTGCCACCCGGCGGGTTCCCCCTGGATGTGGCCAAATGGACCTACGGCGCGATGATTTCCAGCGGGGTACGCGGTTATTTCAACTACACCTTTTTTCACTTCCGCTGTCTGCGGCCGCTCTTCGCCTGGCTCTGGAACCGCACCAAGAAAAACTATCCCACCGAGGGAGTCAGCGCCCAGGAGTGCGGCCAAATCAAGGCGGCCGTCGATATTCCGGTGCTCAATACCGGAGGCTATCAAAACGGCGCCTTGATCCGCAAAGTCATTGAAAATGGGATTTGTGACGGCGTCGCCATCGCCCGCCCCCTCATCGCCAACCCCGACCTGCCCAAGCTACTGGCCGAAGGACGGGACGAACCAGACAAACCCTGCACCTTCTGCAACCGCTGCCTGATGAACGCGCCGGCCAACCCCCTGGGTTGTTATGACCTGCGCCGCTTCAATGGAGATTACGACGCCATGGTGAACGAAATCATGGCTGTGTATCACCCATCCGCCTTTACCGACTGACCATAGGAGTCTTGTCATGTTCTGCAAATCCGAGGAAGTCGAAACCGTCACCAAAGATCAAATTCTGCGCGACAAGGTTTACCAAACCCCCGTCGATGCCTGGCAAACCCGCTTCCAAACATGGGCCGTGATCGTTCTGTTGGGCCTGGCCGCGGTTTGGGCTCTGGCGGAACTCATTGATTGAGGCGTGGCTATGAAACTCATCAAGGCCTGCTGGAAGAAAATCCAGCGTCACCCTGTCCTGGGGATTACATTATTCATTACCCTCGCCGTTGGCCTGTCTGTATTCTACCGGTACAAAGTGGAACGTCCCGTGGATTATGCCGCCATTGAGGAACACTTCAAATACGGCTCCATTGGCTCCGAACCCATGAGCGGGCTGCCCTATTGGATTTGGAAGGTACTGCCGGTCATGTTCCCGGAAAAGATTCCCGGAGGCGACGATTACCGGGCCTTTGGTTTTCTCTACGAAGAAAACAAGGATCTGCCCGTAGGCGTTTCAAAGCGGCGGGTGCAAGGCATCGACTTTGTCTGGCTCAACTGCGCCGTTTGCCATACCGGCACCGTGCGGGAAAGTCCGGATGCCCCCAGGCAAATGTATCTTGGCATGCCGGCCAATAATTTCCGTCTCTATCCCTTTGTCCAGTTCCTCCGCGAAGTCGCCCTGGACAACCGTTTCACCGCCGGCAACGTCTTGGCCGCCATTGAGGCCATGGGCGGCGATCTGGACTGGTTCGAAAAACTCGCCTACCGCTATGTGGTGGTGGACAGGGTGAGGGGTTCGCTGATCGGCCTGCGGCAACAACTGGCCTTTCTCGACCAACAGCCTCTCTGGGGGCCGGGGCGGGTGGATACCTTCAACCCCTACAAGGCCATTCAGTTCCATTTCCCCATGAACCAACTGCCCCGCAAGGAGTTGGTCGGTCCCGCCGATTATCCTTCCATCTGGCACCAACGTCCCCGCCAGGGCATGCTGCTTCACTGGGACGGCAATAATCCTTCGGTGGAAGAACGCAACAAAAGCGCGGCCCTGGGCGCCGGGGTCACCCCGGTCACCATCGACTTGAAACGTATCAAACGGATCGAGGATTGGCTTTGGGACTTCAATCCACCGCCCTATCCCAAGCCGGTGAACCCGGCCCTGGCCAAGCGGGGCGAGGTTTTGTACGACGAATATTGCGCCGATTGCCACGGCAAACAGGAAAACGGCGCGTACGTCTTCGATACCCAGCGCTTCAAGCGGCTCGGCACCGTAGCGCCCTTACAGAATATCGGCACCGATCCGGGGCGCCTTGATTCTTACAGCGAAGCTCTGGCAGCCAATCAAAACACCCTGTATGCAGGCTATCCCTGGCGCTTCAGTCACTTCCGCAAAACCCACGGCTACGCCAACATGCCCCTGGACGGTCTATGGCTGCGCGCGCCTTATCTTCACAACGGCTCCGTGCCCACCTTGCGGGATCTGTTGGAGCCAGCCACCAACCGGCCGGCCGTCTTTTACCGGGGTTATGACGTTTACGACTGGGAGAAAATTGGCTTTATCTCCAACGTTGCCCAGGAAAAAGGGCGAACTTTCTACCGTTTTGAAACCCGGGAACCGGGCAACGCCAATACCGGCCACGAAGGCCCGGCTTATGGAACCCATTTAAGCCCAGCGGACAAAGACGCCCTGGTTGAATACATGAAAACTTTCTAGGAACACCACCATGTCCAATCATTACGAATATTGGCACATCCGCTTGGTCCAGGTTGGCATTGCCATCAATATGTTATTTGTCATCGGCTTGTTTTTCTTTCCCGGGCCCTTGCTCGATTTTCTCAAGATCCCTCTGGAGCAATTGATATGGGCGAGGGCTTCGGGCATGTTGCTATTTATTATCAGCATGTTTTACCTGCCTCCCACCTGGGACCTGGCGCGCTACCGGGCCGTCGCCTGGCTGGCTATTTTTCCCTCCCGTACTTTTGGCGCCACTTTTTTCACCATTGCGGTCTTTGTCTTCGGCCATCCCAAGGGATTCTTATCCATCGCCATCGTCGATGCTGTTATCGGCCTGTCCACTTTGTATTGCCTGTGGAAAGTGACGCAACTGGAAAACGCCGCCGGCCGGCCCGTGCCGCTCAAATAGGAGACGCTCCATGTCCACAACGAGTAAAACCCTTGTCTGGCTGATTGGCTTGCTTTTGACGCTTTTAATAGTAGGCGTGGTTGTCTGGAGTCAGTTATTCCGGGAAAAGCCCCAGCAACATTTGGCCGGCGCGCCACCTGAAGAATGGTTCAAATACGGTTCCATCGGCAGTGAGGCCACCCAAGGGGTGCCCTATTGGATCTGGATAGTATTGCCCAAAGTATTCCCGGATTATTTGCCCGGCCCTGGAGGCTATGCTTCCTTGGGCATTCCCTGGGAACAGGGCCGGGAATTGCCGGTGGGATTTTCCAAAAAAACCATCGGCTTTGAGCGGGTGGCATTCAACTGCGCTTTTTGCCATACCGCCAGTTTCCGGCTCCAGGCAGATGACTTGCCCCTTTATGTTCCCGCAGGCCCCAGCCATACCGTTCGCGCCCAGGACTACGCCCGCTTTTTGACCAAAGCCGCCAACGACGCCCGTTTCAACCCCCAAATTCTAATGGCGGAAATCGAGCGCATCTATGACATGCCTTGGCTGGACCGTATTTTCTATCGTTTCTTTATCATTCCCGCCACCAAAAAGGCGTTGATCAAAAATGGCTGGCAACTGGCCTGGACCGATACCAAACCCGATTGGGGACCGGGACGGATCGATCCTTTCAACCCTATCAAGTTCGGCATCTTGGCAATGGCCATTGATGACACCATTGGCAGCGCCGACATGGTCCCCTTGTGGGATATGCAAGCGCGCGCCAACCACGCCTTGCACTGGGACGGGCTCAATACCGATTTTCACGAGGTCGTCGTCAGCTCCGCGATTGGCGATGGCATGACCTACGAATCCATCCCGGAAGACAACCTGGCCAGAATTGAAAATTGGCTCAAAACCC
Organism: Methylothermaceae bacteria B42; assembly: GCA_001566965.1. Classification (NCBI taxonomy): domain Bacteria; kingdom Pseudomonadati; phylum Pseudomonadota; class Gammaproteobacteria; order Methylococcales; family Methylothermaceae; species Methylothermaceae bacteria B42. The sequence continues at coordinate 12,252 of LSNW01000015.1, forward strand.
TGCCCGCCCCCGAATCTCCCTTTAGTACACAGTTGCCGGCTAATTCGCCTTACCACCTCGACTCCGAAAAAATCGCCCACGGCAAACAGCTCTTTCAACAGTATTGCGGTGAATGCCACGCGCCCGATGGCAAACGTACCGGCACCATCATTCCGGTGGCAGAAGTGGGCACCGACCGGCACCGGGTGGATATGTGGACAGCGCAGGCTGCCAAACGCTACAACGCCTATCAAAAAGAATATGACTGGGGAATGGATCACTTCCAGGACGTGGATGGCTATGTCTCCGTGTTGCTCGATGGACTCTGGCTGCGCGGCCCTTATTTGCACAACGGCTCAGTGCCCACGGTGCGGGACTTGCTCAATCCACCCGCACTGCGGCCGGCGACCTTCTACCGGGGCTATGACTTGATTGACGCAGTCAAATTAGGTTTTGTGTCGCACGGAGAACAGGCCCAGCGCCAGGGATTCTTTTATGACACCCGCATCCCCGGCAACGGCAACCAAGGCCACGTTTATGGCACCGGCTTGGCGGCGGCGGACAAAGCGGCCCTGCTGACCTATTTAAAAACCCTGTAACGGAGACTTATCATGGAACATATCATTATCGGTATACACGGTCTTTCCAATAAACCCCCGGCGGAGGCTTTGATGCAAGGCTGGGAAGTGGCCATGCTGGAAGGATTACAAAAAAACACCGGCACCAATTTAAATCCCGAGGATTTGAATTTTATTTCGGTGTACTGGGCGGATGTCATGTACGATCAACCGGACGATAATGCGGAACTTTACCGTCAAGCTCTGCCAGGGACTCTCAGGCGCTACCGGGATAACTGGTGGGACCGGTTCCGCGCCTGGGCCAGCAGCAGCATCGATGATGTTATTGACCGCTGGCGGCAGGAGTACGGCGTCGACGAGGTAGCCGAGGAGGTATTGCGGCTGAAACTGCGGGATTTATCCCGTTACTACGAAGAGCCGCAGATCAATTCCCGGTTGCAAGCCCGGCTGAGCGATCAAATTCTCGAGCATAGAAACCGGCGTATCATCGTGATTGCCCATTCCATGGGCTCCATCATCGCCTACGATGTCCTCCATCAACTGCAACATAATCCAGCCATAGCCATCGACCATTTCATCACTATCGGTTCCCCCTTGGGGCTGCCTTATGTGAAGGCCAAAGCGATTGAAGCCAACGACGGACCGCCGCGGACCCCGGAAAATGTCAAAGCCTGGGTCAATTTCGCCGACCGCCGGGACCCCGTCTCCATCGACACCCACTTGTCCGATGATTACGGCGCCAATCAAGAAGGCATCCGGGTTCAAGACGATTTGGTTATGAATGACTGGGGCGGCATCCATCATAAATCCTATGGCTACCTGCGAACGCCGGAATTTTCCGACTATTTGCAAAAGGCTCTGGGGTAACAAAAAAGCATGACTTTTTGCATTCCGAACGGGTTTGTGATAATCCTATTCCCGAGGATTTCAGTCAACTTTAGGAGGGAGAATCATGTTAGAAAAAAACCAACCGGCCCCGGCATTCAGCGCCCCCAACCAGGATGGCAATACCGTTTCCCTTTCCGATTATCTGGGTAAAAAAAACGTGGTGCTGTACTTTTATCCCAAGGACGATACCCCAGGCTGCACCATCGAGGCCAATGATTTCACCAAACTGGCGGACGAATTCGCCAAATACAACACCGCCGTCATCGGCGTCAGCAAGGATACCTGCGAAAGCCACCGGCAGTTCGTCGATAAATACAACCTCAATGTGGAACTTTTGGCCGATACCGATGGCAAGATCTGCGAGGCTTACGACGTCTGGCGGGAAAAAGAAAAAGACGGCGTAAAAAAAATGGCAATCTGGCGTTCCACATTCATCATCGACAAAAACGGGAATATCGCCTATGCCGAGTATCTGGTGGAACCCAAAGGCCACGCGGAAAAAATCCTGGAACAAGTCAAAAATCTTTGAGCGGGTGTTCCCATGAACGACAAGGAACTCGCCGCCAGGCACGCGGTTGAACTCGTTGAAGATGGGATGGTGGTAGGTCTAGGCACGGGATCTACCGCCAATTGCTTCATCGAAGCCTTGGCCAAACGTTACCAAGAAGAAAAGCTTCGTGTAACGACGGTAGCCAGTTCCGTGGTCAGTACCATCAAAGCTCAACAGTTGGGGCTGCCCCTGGCGGCGATGGAACACCTCGCCCGCATCGATTTATATGTGGACGGCGCCGACGAAGTCGCCCCGGACCTGACGCTGCTCAAGGGACGGGGTTACGATTTGGTCAAGGAAAAACTGCTGGCGCGGGCCAGCGATCAATTTCTGGTATTGATTGATCCAAGCAAACAGGTCAGCCGTATTGGGGAAAAATTCCCGATTCCCGTTGAAGTCATCCCTTTTGCCTGGCAGATGGTCAAATGTCAATTGGAGAAACTGGGCGGGCAAGGGAATTTACGTAAAACCGCCAACCAAGATGGCTTTGTGGTTACCGCCCACGGCAGTTTGGTGCTGGATATGACCTTTCCGGCAGAGCTTGACAGCAGGACCCTCAATCAAGCCTTAAATGAAACACCGGGTGTGGTGGAGCACGGCATTTTTCAAAATCTTGCCAGCGCGGTAATCATGGGTAAAGATGGTAAAGTTGAAATATTGAGAGGATAAGTTGCTGTTGGATTTATCTTAACTGCTTGGCCCCATGGGTGGTCTGTGGAGGAAGTGTCTTTGGCAGGGATGCCAAAGTCAAGCCTACAGGGGCGAGCCGGACCGAAAGTCCGGTGGACTATCGCAGCCGGGCGAGCGCCCGAACAGGGAGGTTTGGGCAGGACTTTCTTGCAAAGCAGGATTGCGCAGCAAGAAAGTATTCACGGCGTCTTCCGGAATAGACCACTCATGGGGGCATCTTCCGGTATGGACAAGTAATTACGAATTCTCTATCAATAGACTTCACCGCGGATACATCCCTTAATCACTGTTACCGCCGTCAAAAAAATAATTTTGAAATCCAGCCAAAGCGACCAGTGACGGATATAGTCAAGATCGTATTTGATTCGCTCCTTCATCTTTTCCAACGTTTCTGTCTCGCCCCGAAACCCGTTAATTTGCGCCAAACCGGTAATACCCGGCTTGACTTTATGCCGCAGCATGTAACCGGGAATCAACTTCCGGTAGTACTCATTATGGGCTACCGCATGAGGTCGAGGTCCAACAATAGACATGGTTCCCTGAAGGACATTGATAAACTGAGGCAGTTCATCCAATGAAGTGCGCCTGAGAAAAGCACCGAAAGGGGTGATTCTGCTGTCGTTCCTCTTGGCTTGTATGACCCGGTCTCCGTCCTCGCAAACCCGCATGGAACGAAACTTCCAGACTTCGATCTCCTCGCCATTGAATCCATAGCGCCTTTGCTTGAAAAGTATGGGACCCGGGGAGGTTAATTTAACGCCAATGGCTATGAAGAGCATGGGAATTGCCGTGATTGCGAGAAAAATCGAACCCAGAATTAAATCTTCCAGCCGTTTTAACAGAACATCGACTGAATCATAAGGCGTATCGTAAACGCTGACCACGGGAATTCCCTGAAGGGTATTCCAGCGGGCCTGAATCAAGTTAAAAACAAAGAAATTAGGCACAAAAAAAACGGAAACCGTGCTATCGGCCAACTCATCAATGATGGCACGGATTCGATTTTCCGCGCTCAAGGGCAAGACAATATAAACGTGATCCACCCGCCCTGCTTTTGCATCCCGATAGAGACCTTCCAAGGTTCCAACGACATGGACACCATCGATCCGTCGGCGATCCGGCACCGCTTTACGGTCCTCGTAATATCCCAAAAAACGATATCCCAGCCACGGCATGTTCCTGATTGTCCGTTCCAGCCGCAGCCCGATATCATTGGCGCCCACGATGGCAAGGGTCCGGGTATTTCGCCCCTGCATTCTGAGCGCCGATGCAATGACCCGGCGGCCACCGTGCAGCGCCAGAAAAAGGAGAAAAGTATTCACTGTCCACAAACCGATGGCCAGGCGTGATAAAGGCTCTGTCCTTTTTAACAAAAACAAGACGACAACCAGCACCGCCACGGCACTGAACCAAGCATAGGCAATCCGCCTTGCCTCGCTATAAAAGTACTCTCCCCGCCAGGTATGGTAAACCTCGAAATATTCTGCAAAAAAGCGGTATAGCACGATACCCGCTATAGCCACATAAAGATACTGAATATCAAACGGATAGGAAAACAACTTCAGCGCCAAATACATGGCCAAAACCACGGAAGCGTCATCCAAGAGCTTGACGACGGCCTGCAGTTTTCCCGAATAGGGTCTTATGACGCCACTTTGCAAATTATGGCTTATCTTTGACTTCGTCCCTAACTTCATAGAATCATCCATTTGTCAAACCTCTCCATGCCAACAGACCTGGCAAACAATGTAATTTCCTTTTTAACTTACAAGTTCAAAGCCATCCCTCAGCCTCCACTGGAATCACCCAATAGTGAATACCGCTTCCTTCAAATTCCAGCTGAAGTTGTTCAACAAGCTTTGCCAGTTTCGACGCTCCGACACACAGTTGAAAACGGATCTGGCGTTTACGGCCTGCTACCTGTTCCGCCAGACTAAGATCCCGTTGCTCACTTGCGTGGCCATGAATTTGACTACTGGTGAAGCCATGGCCAACCTCGTTGCTTAACAACCAATCCACTAAAGGTTCTTCAATGGCGGGGTCAGCCACCAAGGTTAACAGAAATCTCTGACTCATAAAGGGTTTAATTGAACCTACGGTAAAGCAATGGCAGCACTATCAGGGTCAAAATGGTGGAAGTAACCAAACCACCTATCACTACCACCGCCAAGGGCTTTTGTATTTCCGACCCGGGACCCGTCGCGAATAACAAAGGGATGAGCCCGAAAGCGGCAATACTAGCAGTCATCAATACCGGCCGCAAACGCCGCATGGCCCCTTCCTTGACGACTACGGCCACCGGCTTTCCCAATGCTCTGAGTTGATTAAAATGAGTCACTAGCACTACCCCATTTAACACTGCAATCCCCAAAAGCGCAATAAAGCCAACAGATGCTGGCACGGACAAATATTCCCCAGACAGCCATAACCCCACTACGCCACCTATCAAGGCCAGCGGGATATTGCCCAAAACCAGCAGTGCTTGTCCCATTGAACCGAAAGTGGCAAATAATAGCAAGAAAATCAAACCGATGGCGGCGGGGATGACCAACATCAGCCGACTCGCCGCCCGCCTTTGATTCTCAAATTGCCCGCCCCATTCCAGGAAATATCCCGTAGGCAGCGTAATTTCCTTCGTCACTCGACGTTTGGCCTCCTCCACAAATCCCACCAAATCCCGGCCATTGACATTGGCCCGGACCACGGAAAAACGCAGCCCCCTTTCACGCTCTATCGCTACGACACCTTCATTATTCTCTATATTGGCCACGGCAGCCAGCGGGATTGCCCTGCCATCCGGTAAGCTGATTTTGAGATTTTGCAAACGGTCAGAACTGATAGGCCCCCGCAGCAATAACGGTGTGCGTTGAATGCCTTCCTGCACCACCCCCAATTGCAGTCCTTCAATCTGACCGCGAAGCAGTAACCCCAAAGTCTCCACATCCAAGCCAAAACGGCCTGCCGCCAACCGGTCAATTTTGATTTCAAGATATTGCATGCCTTCATTTTGGCGAGTGATGACATCCACCGCCCCCGGAACACCTTTAAGCACCTCAGCGATCTCTGCCGCCTTCTGGTTGAGAAGTCCCAGATCACTCCCGAAAATTTTGACCGCCACATCCCCCCGCACTCCTGTTAACATCTCCGTCACCCGCATTTGAATGGGCTGGGTAAAGCCATGGGCGATGCCGGGAAAGGTTTCCATCACTTTACGCAGTTTTTCAATTAACGCGGGTTTATCCGGAACCTGCCAGTGGTCTTTGGGTTTGAGCACCAAAAAATGGTCGGTTTCATTCAGTCCCATCGGGTCCAGGCCAATCTCGTCCGACCCGACCCGGCTGACCACCCGCGCCACTTCCGGCACTTGCTCAAGAATCGCCTTTTGAACCGCCAGATCCAGACGCACCGTCTGCTCTAAATTGATCGAAGGCAACTTTTCCGTCTGGATCACAATATCGCCTTCATCCATCACTGGCATGAAAGTCTTGCCGATTTGAAAATACAGCCAGCCAGCAATAACCACCAGAACACCGGCGCTGATTAAAATCAGGCGGCCATGATCCAAACTCCAGCCAAGAATGGATTCATAATAGCGATGGAGCAAGCGGGGCAACCAGGGTTCCTGATGCGGCATGGCTTTTAGAATGTATGAAGCCAATACCGGTATCACCGTCAATGAAAGTAACAGAGAACCTGTCAAGGCAAACACAATGGTCAAGGCCACCGGCACAAAAAGCTTTCCTTCCAGCCCTTGCAAGGTCAGCAGGGGCAAAAAAACGATGATGATAATCAAAATCCCGGCGGTGACAGGCGCGGCCACTTCCCGCACCGATCGGTAGATAATATGAAGATGAGGGAAACGGGAGGTTTTATCCTCGTGACCGAGATAGGTGGCAATATTCTCAACCCCCACCACCGCCGCATCCACCAAAATGCCAATGGCAATCGCCAATCCTCCCAGGCTCATTAAATTCGCCGATAATCCGAATTGACGCATGAGCAAGAAAGTGAACAGCGCCGCCAACGGTAAAATCAACGCCACGGTCATAGCTGCCCGCCAATCCCCCAGGAAAAGCATCAATAACACTAAAACCAGCACGATCGCTTCAATCAAGGCTCTGGTTACCGTCCCCACCGCCCGTGCCACCAGATCTCCTCGGTTATATAAGATTTGAACGCGGATCCCCGCGGGCAGTCCCGGCGCAATCTGATCCAGTTTTTCCTGAATCCCCGCCACCACTTTCCCGGCGTTGGCACCGCGCAGGCTGAGCACCAAACCTTCCACCGTTTCCTCCCGGCCGTTTTCAGTCAATGCCCCGTAGCGAGTCAGGTAACCGATCCGAACTTGACAAAGATCGCCGATGGTCAAGGGCGTTCCGTTTTTTTCGGTCACCACGATCTGGCGCACATCCTCCAAGGTCTGGATACGCCCTTGGACCCGCACCAACAAAGCCTCTTCGCCAATATCCAAGCGACCACCACCATGATTGCGGTTGTTCAGGGAAAGGGCGGTTACGATTTCATCCAGAGTGATGCCCATGGCCGCCAGCTTCATTTCATCAGGGACGACTTCAAAACTACGCACCTTCCCGCCCAACACGTTGACATCGGCCACCCCCGGCACCGTACGCAAGGCCGGGCGGATCACCCAATCCAGCAACCGGCGCTTTTCCGTCAAATTGAGGGCATCCCCCTCAATGGTGAACATAAACATCTCCCCCAAGGGCGTGGTCAACGGCGCAATCCCGCCACTGACGCCTTCCGGCAACTCGCTCCACACATTATTCAACCGTTCGGCCACCTGCTGACGCGCCCAGTACACATCCGTTCCTGCTTCGAAATCGATGGTAATGTCAGTCAAGGCGTACTTGGCGATAGAGCGCAAAATTCTCTGCCGGGGCAATCCCAACAGCTCCAACTCCAACGGAATGGTAATCTGGGCTTCTACTTCTTCCGGGGTCATTCCCGGCGCTTTGACAATCACCTTCACCTGGGGCGTGGAAACATCGGGGAAGGCGTCGATAGGTAAGTTCCTTAGGGCATGCCAGCCCAAACCCGCCAAGACTGCCACACTCAAAAGCATCAGCAGGCGCTGGGTCAAGGCAAATTGAATCAACCGCCCCATTTCTATTCCTCCCCGCCCAGCCAGACAGCCTTAAGGGAGGCAATGCCCTGGCTGACTACTTGATCGCCAGGTTTCAGCCCCTGCCGGATATAAACCGTGGTATCGGTCAATGCCGCAAGGGATATGGGGGTCACCCGAAATGTCTCAGCGCTCCGGATAACAAATACATACGATTTGCCTTCATGGGATACCAGAGCGCTTCGCGGCAATTCCAGAAAAGGCGGATCAGCCTCTACATAAAGCCTGGCGTTCACCTTCAAACCCGGACGCAAACGCTGCCGTTCAATCAACTCGGCCACTACCCGCACAGTTTGGCTTCCGGGGTTGACGGTGCCGGCTATCAAACGAACCCGCCCAACGCCTCTTTTGCCTTCCACCACCACTTTGTCTTTGGGTTTTAAGCGCATGGCCAGATTGGCGGGCACCGCCATTTCCAGCCATAATTGCCTCAGGGCAGTCAGCCTGAAAAGCGGCGCCAGGCGTTCAACCCGCTGCCCCACGATAGCTTCGCGCGCGGTCACCACGCCGGCATCGGGAGAAGTCATAGGCAAGCGGCTGTCAAGCTTGCCCGCCCGGAGCAACCACTCAATCCGCGCCTTGGGCAATCCCAAAATCTCCAGTTCACCCCGGGCCTGGGCCAGGGTTGTTGCTGCCCGGCGCCAATTTTTCCGGGTCTCCAGCCAACGGCCCTTGGCAATGATGCCTTGCTGGAACAGTGGTTTTTCCCTTTCGTATTTCGCTTTCGCTACCTGGAATTCCTGCCAGGCGCCGAGTAAATGTTGTTGATGGCGCAAAAGCTCGGGGCTGCGAAGCTGGATAAGCACCTGCCCCTTGGTCACGGACTCCCCCTGAACCACTTTCACTTCATCGATTATCCCCGCCAAGGGCGCGCTAATCACATATTCCGATTCCGGCGGCACCGTTACCGTCGCCGGCACCAGTCCCACGGGAATTTCCCGAACAAGGCGTGGGCTGGAAACCTGGATACCCAAGCGCTTTTGTTCTTTCACCTCAACGGAGATAATGCCCTGCCCCCATGCGCTACTGAAGCACATCCAACAAAAAATCAAGCGGCTGAGAAACTTCATGGCAGCTCACCTACCGTTTGGTTATATTGGGCAACCGCACTCTTGGCTTTGACCCGCCATGCCTCTAAATCCCGCTGTGCCTCCTGGGCCAGCAATTGAATCTTGAGCAAATCAATCAAATTCATTTCTCCGGCTTCAAACGCCTTGCGCCCCAGCGCTAAATTCTCCGCCGCCAATTGGTGGCGCGCCTCGGCTTGTTGTTTTTGTACTCGGGCAATCTCCAATGCGTGCCGCGCTTCGTGGAGATCTCTTTCCAGGCGCCGGAATAAATCCCCTCTTTCCGCTTCCGCTTCCGCCAATGCCGTCCGCGCGGAGGCGATATTGGGCGCCTGGTAAGTGCCGCCGCCAAAGGGCAAGGTCAGGTTGGCCACCATGCCATTGATGGTTTGCCCGCCCCGCTCGGTGTGCTCATGATGGCTGCCGACGGTGAAATAAACCTGCTGGTTACCGGTATCGGATTCGAATTTTGTCCACTCCGCCCTGGCTTTTTCTTCCTCCAGCTTGGCGGTAATCGCCGCCAGCAAGGGGTGGTCCAGACCGATGGCCTTTCTGTCGGTCAAGGTTTCGGCAAAAGAAGCCGGGGCCCGGTCCATGCGGGTCAAATTCAGATAGCGCCGGCGGGCGTGCATCCATTCCGCTTCGGCGGCCACCGCTTCCGATCTTCGTTGCAAGAGGTGGGTCTGGGCCAACAGCAGGTCGGTTCTAGGCAAATCCCCCGCTTCCACCCGTTTACGGACGACATCGGTCAATTGCTGATTCACCGCCAATACATTGCGGGCGGTTTCATAATCCACCTTTTTCATCTGCAGATCCCACAATGCCTCCCGCACCAAGCCCGCTACCTGCAACTTCAATGCCCGACGATAGGCCTGGGCATAGCGAACAGCCTGGCCGGCCACCTGTTTTGCCGCCGCCCGCTGGCCCCACTTCCAGATCATAAAGGTCAAATCGGTATCAATGGACCACTGCCCGGTATCATCCCCCACCTGATCTCCACTGTAAGTCGCCCCCAACATCACAGGGCCGGCCAGTAGCCCCCCGGCACGCTTCCGCCAGGCACTGGATTCTTCCTCTAGCGCAGAAACCAGATGACTGCGCGGATACACCTTCTCTGTGGCAGCCACTACATCACCCAGGGTTAATGCCGGGTCATAGGTTAGTTCATCATGGTGAGGCATCAGCAGGGCTTCTTCTGCATAGACACTCGCTGACCATCCCATCAACAAAACCATTATCCAGGCCGTCACAATGCCCATTCAATTTCCTCCAAAAACGTACCTTAAGGGAAGCGCTGAATCATTCGTTCGTGAATTCTCAGCCCGCAAGAAACAAAAATACATTTTTCGTTTCTTTTTACAAAAACAAGTATTTAACGCAATTGATTTTGGTGGTATCCCCTTGTGCCATAGAAATCTCTGGATAAACCAAAGATTCCTAAACCCATTGCAAAGGAGAAATCAGGCAGGAGGCGCGCGGGGCAAAGCCTTTGAGGAATATTCGACGGGAGAAAAAACAGATTGTGAAGACTGACAAACGCCCTGTGCGTAGAAAGTCAAGCCAGCGGGAAAAAGGGATGGCGGCAGTGATGGAGGCTGTTTGGACGAAGTTGCCTTGGGCAAAACACCTTGACTCAAGCCAACAACAATCCCCTTTTCACAACCCAGGGAGTTTGCCGGAAGGAAGAAAGTTTGCGCGGTATTCCAGGCTTCCAGACCCGGAATATGAAAGGCCGTATTCGCTGGCTCCTCGCCTAAGTGGGCATGCACCAAAGGCGCAAAAACCTGGGGCAGGCACAACAACAAGATTAAAAAAGGACGGCAATAACGCAAAACGGCCTCTCAATTGACTGAGAGACCGAGTATAGCTTTCATTGCCCCATTGGACAAGGTGGCGGCGTCCAACGCATCATTATCATTTAAAAATTACCGGGGCGTGACAAGCGCCGGTTGCAGAGAATAGCCCCGCAGCAAAGCAGCAAATTCATGCAGTGCCTCAATACCCGTCTGCTCCGCTTCCTGACACCACGCTTTCAGCTTTTCCAATCGAACCTCGGGGTGTGGCGCGCGTTGCGCCCAGATTTCCTTCAAGCGGGCCTTGAACTGATACACAGTGCGTAAAGCTTCACTGCTGCTCATGGCTTGATTAACCACTTGTTCCGATTGCGGGTCCAGTTGGATATCTTCCCGTACCAAGAAGGGCTTGACTTGTTTTAAAGTCTTGCGCACTTGACGGTCAGCTGACTGATATTCCCCTTTCAAGACTGGCAAGATGACAGTGCGGGCATACAAGGTTAAAACATGGAAGCGGTTGCGCATCAACGCTTGCACGGTTTCCCCGCTCAGAACGCCACCTTCGCGCCGCATCCGTACTTTAGGGGCAATGCGCTTGATCTTGGCCAGGCCAAGAATCGACAGTATGCGGATGTAGAGCCAGCCAATGTCGAACTCCCACCACTTGTTGGATAATTTGGCCGAAGAGGGATAGGCGTGGTGATTATTATGCAGTTCCTCGCCGCCTACCAAAATCCCCCAAGGAATCAGGTTGGTAGCGGCATCGGTGGTTTCAAAATTACGATAGCCAAGATAATGACCCAGGCCATTAATGACACCAGCGGCCCACACGGGTATCCAAAGCATTTGCACCGCCCAGACCGTCAGGCCCAAAACGCCGAAGCAAGCCAGATCAATCAGTAACATTAAAGGAATGCCTAATTGTGAAATTATCGGCTGGGCATAGACGTTTCGCTCCAGCCAATCATTGGGAGCCCCCCAGCCGTATTGCTCAATGGATTTGCGGTCTTTGCGGGCCTGGCGATAAAGCTCCGCGCCCTCCAATAAAACCTTTCGAATCCCCAGCACTTGAGGGCTGTGGGGATCTTCCTCCGTTTCACACTTGGCGTGGTGTTTGCGGTGAATGGCCGACCATTCCTGGGTTTGCATGCCTGTCGTCAACCACAACCAAAAGCGGAAAAAATGGCTGACAATGGGATGAAGGTCCAAAGCCCTGTGGGCCTGGCAACGATGGAGATAAATGGTAACCGCCGCAATAGTAATATGAGTCAACCCCAGGGTGACTACAACATAACCCCACCAAGGAATATTGAATAAACCGTATAGCATAGAAATTTTAAATTTAAGTTGGAAAAATAAGGAACATAGATTCTAAGCATCAACCACAACAGAAGGTGCTGGGAAAAGATATTCAAAAAAGACAATCTTTAATAAACAATGTTCATTAATATTGAGTGTAGCCTATAACCTTATCATTAGCAAGTTATGTTTCAACGGCAACCGATGGCTTCATAATCTTAATAACTTGCCCAAAAAGTCTCATAAGCATAAATGGCATTCAAGTGATGCAAAAAAGCATGGCGCGCATTGTGGGCCCAAAGCAGGGTCAAATGATGTTGGACTTGGCGATAAGGCTTTTCCGCCAATGTATCCAAAGCAAACTCTTCGGCCAGTTTTTCCACCAAAGCCAGCCACATTTCACTGACACCTTGAATATATAAGGGCCAAGTCTGTTGAATAATCGCTGGCCATGACGGGTCGCTCGTATCCTCTATATCTGGCTTGAGGATTTGTCTAAAGTCATCAAAATGAATCTGGGTAATCATGCCCTTTTGCCGCCATGCCATTAAATCGGGATCGGTTTCAATTTGGGCGTAAATGGCTTGCGCCGTCTGGGGCGTGGCATAGAAAATAAAACTAAAGCGGTGCCCGCCACCATCACGGCCAGCCCGGCGGTGAACCCGCCAATATTTGATTTGTGGCCGGTATTGTTTAAGCACAGGCAGAATAATCCGGTGGGCCACCATGACATCCCGGTGCCACAAGGGCGCGCTGTTTGCCGGCCATTCGAAACGAAATGCAGCATACCACCAACCGTAATCTTTCGATAAAGCCGCGTCAGAAGGAGTTTCTTCAGAATATTGTTCTTTTTTAGAAAGGTTGGCAGCGCAACCCGAAATTAATAATAATACAGTTATCAAAAACAAGAGATTTTTCACTGCTTGACTGCCTGAACAACACTATCAATCCGGTTTTGACGCAACCGGGTTCTGATCTTTTCCACTTCATTCATTTGCCTGAACGGACCAATTCGAACCCTATACCATTGGGTCCCGCGAATAGTGGCGGGCTGGATTTTCGCCTCTACCCCCAATAAAGCCAGCTTGGCCTTGAGACGATCCGCATCCCGGATACTTCGGAAAGACCCCGCCTGAATCACATATTGCCCGGGCTTTGCCCGTCCCAACCGCTCCTGACGCTTGCGGGTCTTGATTTCCCCCTCGGGAATAATGACCTCTTGTTCTGGAAGCATAGTATAAAAAGAAAAATCTGGCGTTTCCCGGATTCGCGCCTCGGCGGGGGGCAGGGAAGCTGCTTTTTCAGGCACGGATTCGTTGGATGCACCTTTATTCAAGGAATAAAGAAAATAGACAAAGCCTCCAACAACTAAAATACCCAACCCCCACTGCCACCAGGGCGCCGGCCGCCTTTCGGGGTAGTTAGGCTTCTTTTTCCGGACATTGGTTGCTCGACGCCGGGCCATGGGCTTACATCGCCTCCGGCGCGGAAACATCGAGCAACCGCAAACCATTGGCAATGGTTTGACGCACGGCTTCAATCAGATTCAAGCGGGCGTCACGCAAGTTTTCATCCTCCACCAAAAACGTATGGGCATTGTAGTAAGTATGAAATTGCGCCGCCAATTCCCGCAAATATTGCGTGATTTGGTGGGGTTCCCGTTGGCGCGCCGCCCTTTCCACCGTTTCCGGATAGCGGGCCAACGTAATCAATAGGGTTTGTTCGTGCGGTTCTGTCAAACGTTCCAGACTGGCCAGCCCCCTGGCCACATCGTGACGCCAGCCTTTTTCTGTCAATTGCTTGAAAACGCTGCACACCCGGGCATGGGCGTATTGCACATAATACACCGGGTTTTCATTGGATTGGGACACCGCCAATTCCAGGTCAAAATCCATGTGCTGCTCGGCCTTGCGCATGCAATAAAAGAAACGGGCCGCGTCCTTGCCCACTTCTTCGCGAAGTTGACGCAGGGTGACAAATTCCCCGGCCCGGGTGGACATGGGGACTTTTTCCTTGCCCCGGTACAAAATGGCAAACTGCACCAGCCGTACTTCCAGCGCTTCAGGATCATGATCAAGCGCCTGAACCGCCGCTTTCAATCGAGGGACGTAACCGTGATGATCCGCTCCCCACACATCAATCAAATAGTCAAATCCCCGCTCGAACTTATTTTGATGATAGGCAATATCGGAAGCGAAATAGGTCATCTGGCCATTTTCCCGGATCACGACCCGGTCTTTTTCATCCCCGAAGCGGGAAGAAGCAAACCAGGTTGCGCCTTCCTTTTGATACAAATAACCGGCATTTTCCAATGTTTGCAACACTTGCTCCACTGCCCCTGATTGCACCAGGCGGCGCTCGGAAAACCATTCATCGTAGTGAACGCCAAATTCCTCCAAATCCTCCCGAATATCGTCCAGGATACTACCTAGCGCGGATTGAAAAACCTCCTCGTAAGCGTCATCTCCCAGCAGGGTTTTAGCCCGCTGAATCAGAGCATCAATATAGAGTTCCTTATCGCCTTCTGGCGCATCGGGTGGTAACCCTTCCATCACCAATTCGGCGGGACGGCGGAATTCGTCACTTACTTTGGCATGAAGCGATTGTGCAATCGAGCGGATATATCCGCCCCGGTAGCCATTTTCCGGAAAAGGCACCCCTTCTCCACACAGTTCCAAATAACGCATCCAGACACTGACAGTTAGAATATCCATCTGCCGGCCCGCGTCATTCACATAATACTCCCGATGCACCCGGCAACCGATGGCGCTTAGAAGATTAGCGACACTAGCACCGTAAGCCGCCCCCCGTCCATGCCCCACGTGCAAAGGACCGGTAGGATTGGCCGAGACGAATTCGATATGAATCCGCTGACCAGCACCAATTTGGCTGGTACCAAAAGATTCCCCTTCATCCAAGATCCTGCCAATTACGTCAAATTGCGCGGCAGGCTGGATAAAGAAATTGATAAACCCTGGTCCTGCAATTTCCACCTGCTTGACCATTGGGTCATCAGGCAGCGCCTGTACAATTTTCTCCGCCAACTGCCGGGGCGGTAAAGCAGCTGGCTTGGCCAGGGCAAGGGCGATATTGGAGGCAAAATCCCCATGGGAAGTATCTCGAGCCCGGTCCACCCGGACTTGATATTGCAAATCTGAAGGCATTTCACCTTGTTGCTGCAGTTGTGTGATGGCTTGCCGCAGCAATTGCTGTAAATGATCTTTCATGGATTCTTCGGTAGGAAAAGGGAAAGTATTATCCTTGAATTGATCATACTGTGGCAACGATATGATCAGGATAATTTTCCTGTCGGGGATTGACGAGGCTATAAATAAGATTATTCTGGTGGCTGTTTGATTCAATCAGGAGACTCCGCATGACCACTGAACATACTTACAAAGTCATAGAAATCGTCGGCTCCTCACCGGACAGCATCGACCAGGCCATCCGCAACGCCATTGCCAAGGCATCCAAAACCCTGAAACACTTGAATTGGTTTCAGGTAACAGAAACCCGGGGCCATATCGTCAATGGCGAAGTCGGTCATTTTCAAGTAGTGCTGAAGGTGGGATTCCGGCTGGAAGACTAAACACTATAGCCACTCTTCCCTAGCCCGGATATTTCACCAGCATCCCGGATGATGGCACAGGACAGGTGCGACTGGGCGCCGGGCTGGACTGAAAGGCATAGCCGTAGCTATGGCTTGAAGGAAGCCCAAGCCCAGACGTGCCTGGACAAGCCAGGGCCGGGATAGGATTCGGGCGGAATCCAAAATGGATTTCGTGGAAATCATCAAACCCAAGCATTTTATATTTAAAAATCAGCCGACTACAAAAAAGCCCGAATCCGGCTGGTGAAATATCCGGGCTAGAAGCCAAGCCCGAAATGGCTGATGCTTGTTTTGGTACTTTTCCACAAGATTTTGTTGATCACTGAAATCTTGGCTCGCAGTATCTATCGGCCAAACTATTAACAGCACCATACTCAAGTAAAGTCTGACTGAAAGAACTTGGCTTGGCTTCAACCCCAACCAAACTAAAAAATCAGAGCAATCAGCCTACACAGGTAGACTAACGCTTTCCTCGCTGGCCATTTTGGTTTCGCCAGCAACATATCAGTCATTTCACACAAACAATCAGTCATTTCCCGCTTTCGCATGGCCAAAGATATCCGGAATTCTTTTTAGCCTGTTGAAATAAAAGAAAATTATTTTTTGGCATATACCTTGCTAATTGTTAACTGCGGCTTGTAAGCCGCATCCATGGTTAACCAATGGAAACCAAGGAGCCTATTTAAGAAGGTCTGAATTAAGTCAGACCTTCCTGTGAATACTCCACCGGCTAAAAGCCGGATTGATCGGCCATTCGGCCGATTGTCCCCTCTCCCAAAACTGGGAGAGCAACCGTGTTCCCTGTCAAGCCATTTTTGGCGTCCAAGGGGTGTTATTTTTAATCATGGCGTTCATGATG
>LSNW01000016.1 GCA_001566965.1 Methylothermaceae bacteria B42
GATATAGCTCAGTTTGGTAGAGCAACTGATTCGTAATCAGTAGGTCAGCGGTTCAAGTCCGCTTATCGGCTCCAGAAGAGAGAAAGGGCCTGGCAGCGTGCTGCCAGGCCCTTGTCTGTCTGTAAACCGCCAGGCCCCAGCCAGGGACTGAGCCTGGGGTGGAGGATGCTTTCCATATCTTCATTCCACTGTGGCCAACCGTCATATCCTTCATCAGGTGTAGTAAGCCAGAAAATTGTGTCCCTGGGCGGCCAGCACCGTCGGATTTGTGCCGGGATGTTTGGATAACGCTTTGGAGCTTCGCAAAAGCGATTCCATACCGGTTTCCATGGTCCTTCATGTGCTGCCTAACCTGGCGTCGCAATCCAAAGGCCCGTCGTTTTCAGGATGGAAAGCCCATTGCGATTTACAGACTTCCACAAAGGCGCGCCACTCGTTCCCGCCACGAGTATCGGGAAGGTATCACCCTGATCGAGCCATTGCAACAGGTCCCGAACCGGGTCACCGCCGGTAAGGAAAGTATTAAGATCCTCATAAATCTGCAACCTCCCAATATCCTCCCCTGGCCGGACCAATTCGCTTCAACCACCCATGCTGCTTAAGTTCGGCAATGTGACGCCTGACCGTCTTCCGATCGCGGCCTGTTGCCCTGGCAAGCATGTCATAGGTAATTTTCGAGTCGCCCTTAATAAGCTCCAAGAGTTTCCTCTGGAATGGATTTTCAGGGGCATCAAGGGCATTTTTAGTCTCGCCTTCCGATTTTTTAGGAGCGTTTTCAGGGGTAAATGGGGTGAACAATGCTGCTTTTAGGGGCTTTTTACAGCTTTCAGGGGCACTGCCAACAGGCAAAATGGTTTTCAAATAATCTTCCGTGGCCTCAAAGAGTGGTTCTTTGCCGCTAAACTGTATGGTCAGAGGAATTATTTTGGTACGCACGCCCATGCCTCTGGCGTCTACATAACCATAATCCCGTAAAACCTCCAGGATGAGGGGATTTCGTGGAGTTCTGCGCCCGGCTTTCATTTTTTCGACATCCATGGAATTGGGCAACGCTCCGGGACTTATGACTTCCAACCGGTCAGTGTAGCGGGTGATTTCGATATCCACGGCACGGGTCCAGTCGCGATGGGCCAGAGCGTTCAAAACTGTTTCCCGAATTGCTTCAATGGGATACATCCACTTTTTCCCGCGTGTAAGGGTTTCAGGGGCGATCGAATCGCCTTCAATCGTGATAAACGGTTCAATCGTACGGATAAATTTCTCAATTATTCCTTCATCAACCAGCGTTTTTTCGCCATCAAAACTCCATCTTCCAACCATGGGGCCGTCCAGAATCACATCAAGTCTTGCCCGGTATTGTTTATCGTCAGCATCAAACACCATGACCCGCAAACCTGCCTGTTTCAGAAAACGCCTTGGCTTGATGCCGAAAAGCGCGATCCCGGCAATCGTGCAGATCTTATTGCCAATGGCGTCGGTAGTCATGAATCCGAGGCCATCCAAACGATCCAACCACTCTGCTTCGGAAACCGGCAGTTCGTGTTCCCCCAGGATGTCCGATAGATAGTTTTCCAATCTGGCCATATCCAGGGTTTTCAGACCGGTACCCGAAACCGGCAGGGTTTCCGTATGGAGCAGGCCACCGGCATCAAACAGCCTGATTATCTGTTCCCGGGTAGCCAGCCGGCTTGTGGAGCCCATGCGAATATATACATCTTCACGATCGTTATGTCGGAGAACATACGGTTTTGCCGTGCCCGGCGAAATGGAGATAACCGCGACTCGTTTTCCGTTATCGAGTTTGACTTCCTGATAGTGGGGGATAATTACCGGATGGACATGCCTCCCGATGACCGTATCCATGATCCACTCCTCCGGCTTGGAACGCTTGATTCCAGTAATATTGCCGCTATCATCCACGCCAAGCAGGATCATGCCACCCTGGAAGTTGGCCATGGCAACTACTTCCTTAGCCAACTGTTCCGGGCGAATGTCATCCCGTTTGAATTCCACACTGGAATTCTCGCCATTGGCGATTATCTCGAGCAGGGTCTTTTTATTCAACATCCCATCATCGCCTTACTATTGTTTCGTATCTGAAGATATGGCATGACAGCGTCCCCCGTTAGTGTATCATTCTTTCTGTAAATTCTGAGGAGGCGAGTTGCCAAAAGCAGGTCACGGCTTATCCTTTCGTGACCCAAAACCACAACACAACGAAAGGGGAAAACAATGACCTGCCAAACCCAGGATACCCAATTTGAGCTGGCAAGGGAACTGTTGATTGAGCATGGATTTGATGGTGTTGCCAGCGCCATGACCATCCTGCTCAATGCGGGCCATGAGGCTGGAGCGTTCCCGATGCCTCAAGGCCGAACCATATGAGCGTAATGAACACCGTCGATCCAACGCAAACGGTTACAAGCCGAAGACGGTCAAGACCAAGGCGAGGGAAATACAACTCGCTATTCCCCAGATAAGAGACAGCGGGTTCTACCCCCAGTAGTCTTCAACGAGGATTACGGTCGGAGCGTGCCGGAATATGTCCCTGGAACCTTGCCAGAATGGCGCGGTGTTGTGCCAGCATGGCAAGGGGTGAATGGCCCGTGGCTGTCTGGTCACCTCAATCCTGCCCGTCGAAAATGAAGAAAAAATTTTTGCAGTATCAGTGAATTCCAAGCGCAGGTTTGAGGTTTTTCGGTAGTCAGGGCGATGCTGTAAATGCCGCAGCGCCGACCCGGACAGCGGCCAGGGCGATGCAGATGCCCAGGATGAGGCGGAGGGTGTCCACCGGCACCCTGCGGCTGAGGCTGGCGCCCAGGAAGGCCGCCGGCACCACGGTGAGCAGGATGGGCAGGGCGAGGGGCCAGGCGATCTGCGAGGTCAGGGCCTTGACG
>LSNW01000017.1:0-25973 GCA_001566965.1 Methylothermaceae bacteria B42
CGCTGAGTGTCCAATTAACCGATGCGAATTCCGGGGCCAAATTGTCCGGGGTGGATGTGGTGGTCCATGAGGTTTTGGCGGACGGTAGTCTGCGCTGGATCAGGAAGATGAAAACCGATGCGCAAGGCAAGGTGGTTTTTGATCTGCCTGGTTTGGGCAAGGGCCGGCAATATGTATTGATTGCCAGGCCTTATGGACTCAGTGTCAAGAGCGGCGTGATTACTGAGACCGGGAATTTTGTTTTTAAAGTGGGGGCCTTGCCGGTGCGGGTAGTGAGTGGAGGCAATGGTTCCCCCTTGACAGGAATCAGGGTAACTGTGGCCCGCCGTGGTAATGACGGTAAATGGAAAGGTGTGCAAAGTGGCGTCAGCGATGGCAAGGGGCTGATCCATTTTGACCCGCCGGGGTTGGGTGAAGGCGGCGAATACCGCCTGCAGGCGAAAAGCCCGGTGGATGGAACATGGATATACTCCGATGAATTTTCTCAGCCAGGTAAGAGAACATTTGTCTTGGGCAATAGCCCTTTACGGGTTCGATTGACGAATGAACTGTCGAGTGTCAAGTTGGCTGGGGTCGCAATCACGGCCCGTGAAATATTGGCGGATGGCAGTCTCCGTTGGGCAAAGCGCTTGGTCACCGACGAGAATGGAGAAGCGGTTTTTGATCTTGAGGGATTGGGTAAAGGAAGAAAATACCGGTTGGACGCCCAACCTTATGAAATAAAGGTGAGGACCGGGGGGATTACCGCTCCCGGTGTTTTTGACTTCAAAGTTGGCGCGTTACCGGTGACGCTGAAAGACCGGAATAGCGGCCAGCCGCTCTCTGGCAGGGAGTTGGTTTTATGGGAAAAAGCAAGTGACGGCGGCACTGTCTGGAAGAATAAAGGCGTGACCAATAGTGCGGGAATGGTGCGTTTTGATGAATTGGGACTGGGCAAGGGTAAAGTTTATTTGATTGAAGCCAGGGATCCTTTCGGCAAGGGAAGATCCATTTTTAGCCCCCCTGTTTTCACCCCAGGCGCCGTGACATTTGAAATTTCAGCCAATGACCCAAGTGGCTTGGATCGCAAGGCTCCGGAATTGGTGATTGTTTCTCCCGCCAACTCTGGAAAGGTTGCCGCCGCGGGTTTCCAAGTTCGTGGTTGGGCGCGGGACAAACGCGGTAAAGTCCAACGTGTCCGGGTGACGGTAAATGATCCTGCCACCGGAACCCACCAATTTGATGCGCAAATAGATGGAAAGTCAGGTAACTGGTTGGCAGAAATACCAAGTCAGACGGTTACCATCGGTAAATTCGTCACCATCCAGGTGGAAGTTTTTGATGACAGGTATAACCGTTTGGCGAAAACGATTCGTGTTCAAGTGATTGATGACAGATCACCACCTGAAATTACTTTGCTTTCGCCAACCGCGGGTGATTTGACCCCCATGGGGTTTCTGGTGACAGGTACGGTGGCGGATGAAAGCAATGTGGCGCAAGTGGTTGGTAAGTTATCAACAGCCCAAAAGGGCGGCATTTTAACCAAAACCCTTGAGGTATCGGGAAATGGCCGTTGGGCGTTTGCAATACCACCTCATTTGCTTGATGCAGGTGATCGGGTCACGGTGTTGATAGAAGCCAAAGATGACGCGGGGCATCTAAGACAGGTCAAACGTACTTACTCCGTCATTGGCGTGGCACAAGGAGACAGGCACTTATTAAACCGGATTACCTTTGGCGCGACTCCAGAACTATTGAAAGAAATCCGTTTGCTTGGACGCCAGGAATTTCTCCGCCGTCAATTGCACCCAGAAGAAATTGACGACTCGGCGGCGGAATCGCTGGTTTCGAAGATTGCCTTGAATAATACGGATGATTTAAGGCAAAGAGTGATTTATCGCATGCTGTTCAGCCAGCGGCAATTGAATGAGGTGATGACCTGGTTTTGGGAGAATCATTTCAATACTTTCAGGGGAAAAACCGCTCTCAATTGGGAAGTGGTGGAAAACCAAGCCTTCCGGGCTTATGCCTTGGGCAAATTCCGTGATCTACTCCAAATCAGCGCCACTAGCGCGGCTATGGTGAAATATTTGGACAATATTCACAGCCGTAAGAATGCCATCAACGAGAACTATGCCCGTGAGCTTATGGAACTGCATACTGTGGGCATCAACGGGGGCTACACTCACCGGGATATCGTCGAAGTGGCCCGAGCATTCACCGGTTGGCGTATAGATTGGGACAATTGGGCTGAAGGCCGTTTCATATTCAATGCCAAACAGCATGACTTCGACGAAAAAATAGTCCTGGGTCATGTGCTGCCGGCAGGTCAAGGGATTGAAGATGGCCAGCAGGTGTTGGACATTCTCGCGAGCCATCCCTCCACGGCGCGCTTTATTTGCACCAAGCTTGCCAAGGTGTTTGTTAGTGACAAGCCTTCCGCGGCTACGATTAGTGATTGCGCAACTGTATTTCTCGATTCTGACGGAGATATCCGGCAGGTGGTGGAAAATCTGCTCACCTCCGAGGAGTTTACTTCGGCGCAAAGTTTCCATGCCAAATTCAAGACGCCGATCGAGTATGTTGCCACTTCGGTCCGAGCCCTTCAGCCGAAACAAGTAGGAAGCCGGGATCTACTGTGGGAACTGCGTAGAATGGCTATGAATTTGTTTTCCTTTCCTCATCCGACAGGATGGCCGGAAGTGGCGGAGAAATGGGTGGATTCCAATCAAATGATGGCCAGGTTTTACTTTGCCAATCATTTGGCCGCGCGGCTGCAGAAACCGGAGGATGCCCGCATTACCTATGCAAATTTGCCTGAGTATTTTTCCGGCCTTGGGCTGGAAACTGCGGAAGGCATTGTAGGGTACTTGTTTCAGATTCTGACCGCTGGAGACTACACACCAATGGAATGGAAGACAGCCATGAATTTTCTGAAAGAAGGGAAAACATTTGGCTTTTCACTCCAGGATACTGACGCCAATCGTCGCTTGCAGCAACTGACAGGTTATGTACTGGCGCTGCCACAAGCCCAATTACAGTAAGAGGAAAGACAGATGCACAGAAGAAAATTCTTGAAAAATATGCTGGCCTTGCCCGTCATTGGCGGGGGCTTGATGTTCCGGAATCCTTTGACCTTGGCGATGAACAGTGCCCGGGCGGAAGCAGGGCAAGGGCCGATATTAGTGGTAATTTTTATGCGTGGTGGTAATGATGGCCTGAATACCATCGTGCCTCATGGCGAGGACCGGTATTACGATGTGCGCCCCAATATCGCCATTGACAGGCCTGGCAGCGGACCCGCTGCTGCTTTGGACCTGGATGGTTTTTTTGGACTGCACCCGGCGTTGAGACCGTTGCAGGCATTTTATCAATCGAATGAATTGGCGATTATGCCAACGGTGCATTATCCCAATGCCATCCGATCCCACTTTCAGGTTCAGCCTTTACTTGAGGGCGGGGCGGTGACAATGCAAAGGTCGGGATGGCTGAATCGTTATCTGGCCGCAAAACCAAAACCGGTCAGTCTGCGTGCGGCTTCCATTGGCGACAAAATGGCGTTTGCATTGGATGGAAATGTAACCGTGCCGGTGGTGAATGCTTCTCAAAGTGGTTTTTGGGGGGCTGCCGATTATAAAGCACGACTGCCTCAAATCTTGCGGGAAACTTATTCCCAATCACCCAATGGAAATTTGTATCGTTCCATGAATGAGGCGGTCCATAAGGGAATGGAATCCTTCGAGCTATTACGAGGGTTAGACCCTGACAGGTATATGCCTGAAAACGGGGTTAATTATCCAGATACCAACTTTGGCCAAGCTATGCGCCGTCTGGCACAAATCATTAAGGCGGGCATGGGGCTGGAAGCGGCGACGGTCGATATTGGCGGTTGGGATACCCATGCCAAGCAAGGAGGCGTCGAAGGAAATCATGCAGAGAAGTTGGCCGAATATGCCTCGGGAGTGGCTGCCTTTTATAATGACTTGGCTGCCTATCGTCAGAATCTTCTTGTCTTAACCATGACCGACTTTGGCCGCACCGTCCGAGAAAATGGCAGTCTGGGCACCGATCACGGCAACGCCGCCACCTGGATGGCTCTGGGCGGCAATGTTCGCGGTGGCATCCATGGGGATTGGCCGGGGCTGGAAGATGATCAGCTTTATCTGGGGCGTTATTTGGCTCATACTATTGATTTTAGGGATGTCTTGGGAGAGGTTCTAAGTCGCCATCTGTCATTTCCTGATCCTGCCAGAATTCTGGCAGGCCATAATTATCAGCCTATAGGATTCCTAGGTTGACTTTGAAGGCATTTTAAAGGCCAAATAGGAGAGGATATTTCGCATTTATGCTACATTGGGATTAAGAAGCGAAATATGCATACATTCGTCATCAAGAGTAGACGAAAATAATTGGTTAAATAGACCCAATGGCGTTGAATAGCTGACCCATGAAAAATCTGCCTTGAGTGGCACACAAAATTTTAAATCCCTTGGCTTTGCGAGGGGGTTCATATGAAGGTTTGAAGATCAATTTGATTTGTATATGCCCCCTTCCTATCGGGATGGGGGCATTTTTGTCATGGCAAAAAGTTTAAGATTTGGGAGCAGTGTGTACTTAGACGGGTTTCTGAAAGGCTTTTCGTATAGAAAGGGAAGCAATAGAGATGTATAGTCTACATTAGAAGTTCCAATAGATGGTGGCTTTGCTATATGTTGTAGCAAAGCCTTGATATTCTATAACATTAGAATTTATACTTTTACCTGAATTAGTTTGCATTTTAAAAATTAAGAATACTACCGTAGTAAAAAATTGGAAGTTTTAAAAAGTGAAAAATGGCCTATTAGTTATAACAGAATTGTTTTTGCCAACGAAAGGTGGGACAGCGGTATGGTTTGATGAGGTTTATAGAAGGTTGGGGAAGGAGGAAATACATATTGTTACATCCTATATTCCAGGTTGTGAGGAATATGATAAAAAACACCCTAATCGAATTTATAGAATAAAGTTAAAGCGCCATGCATGGTTAAAACCAGAATCACTATTAATGTATATAAAGTTATTGATTTATGGGTTAAATATTATTATTCAAAATAATATAAAAGAGATACATGCTGGGCGTGTGTTGCCTGAGGGGTTCGTCGGGCTGCTATTAGCGAGAATGTTTAGAAAAAAATTGCTTGTATATGCTCATGGTGAGGAGATTACCACATGGATTCAACCTTTGAAGAATAGATTTATGAGGTTTGTTTATTCAAATTCAGATAAAATAATAGTCAATAGTGAGTTTACAAAGAAAGAATTGTTGAAACTGGGCGTATTAAGTGACAAGGTAAGTTTAATATCCCCTGGGGTTGACGTGAATCGTTTTCGAAAGAAACTGAACAATAAGAATTTACGAAAAAAAATTGAAGTGCCGGAATCAGCAAGCTTATTGCTTTCTGTTGGAAGGTTGAGTAGAAGGAAAGGGTTTGATATGGTGATTAGAGCACTTCCTGAATTAATTCAGGAAGGGGTGGATGCGTATTATGTGATTATCGGCATTGGTGAGGATTATGATTACCTAAATAAAATAATTCGAGAACTGGATCTAGAGAACAGAGTATTCTTATTGGGGCATGTTCCAATGGATGACTTACCTTATTGGTACAATGAGTGCGATTTGTTTGTCATGCCTAACAGAGAGATAAATGGCGATAATGAGGGTTTCGGGATGGTGTTCATTGAAGCAGCTGCATGTGGAAAAACGGCTATCGCGGGAAAAGCAGGGGGTACAGGAAGTGCAGTGATTGATGGAGTTACCGGGCTAAGGGTGAATGGTGAATCTCCCCGAGATATAGCAGAATCCATATCTAAACTGTTAAAAGATAAGGAGTATTTAAAAAAATTGGAGAATGCGGCTTACATAAGGGTTATGAAAGAATTTGCATGGGAAAAAGTAGCGGAAAAGACCAAGCTTCTTATGGATTGATGAACATGAATTTTGAGGTATGTGATGATATTTAATATTTTATATATAATTATTATTTTTATGATATCCATTCCAAATTCATATGCAGTTGGGGAGTTTAAACCTACTGAGCAAGAGTTGCGGTTGCTTCCTCCTTATTGTAAACCTAAGGCAATAAATTTAAACTCAAATACAGGGCCATATCAAAGGTATAGACCATTAATAAAAAAATGGAGAAAAATTCTTGGTCCGGATTATGCGCATTTACACCATTATTGTCGGGCATTGCAATTTATTAATAAGGCCTATAAAGATCCAAAGCAAAAGAATTATTATTACAAAGTTGCCTTGGCCGATATTAACTACATGGAAAAAAATGCACATAAAAATTTTGTTCTAATGCATGAAATATACTATACTAAAGGCAACATATTAAAAAGGTTGGGTAATAATGGGGAAGCTGTTACGTATTATGTTAAGTCTATGAGGCAAAAAAAGGATTATGCCGCGCCATATGCGAAGTTGATTGACTTGTTTATTGAGCTTGGGATGAAGGATCGCGCTAAGAAGGTTCTTAAAACTGGTTTGAAGTATAATCCTAAATCCAAAGCGCTAATCAAAAGAAAGGCTAAACTTGATAGTTAGTTAAAATTTTAACTATTGTTTATTTGGTGAAAGGATGGTTGATTTCAAAAAATATTTTTTAGCTGAAAACTATTCAAGGAAAGCTAAAGAGTTATATAGAAAATATATTTCTCAGCAAGCCTTTTTGGTTGCAGGATTGGGGCGGTGTGGAACAACACTTTTAACTGAGGCGTTAATAAATTCCGGCTTAAATCCATCTATGATTTTTTTGGAAAATCTGAGAACATTTTCAGATTATAAGGGGGGTTACCTGTATAAGACACATGATTATCCTCCCCCTACAATGCCGGAAAATGTAAAAGTTATCTACCTTTTTAGGAATCCTATGAATATAGCCTTGTCTGCCTATAAGAAAATAAATGAATGGGGGTTGGTTCACCATAAACATTTTCATTCCGATTTATTTAGGCCGAATGAGGATATTTTGGAACGCGATACCCTTCATCTAGAAAGGCAGTTCGACTCATGGTTTAGACCCCAAAAATTTAGTTTTATTAGTGTAAAATATGAAAATTTATTTGATGATTCAACTTTAAGCTTACTAAATGATTTCCTTAACGTAGAATTAAAGTTTAAAAATATTCTTCCTTCCAGTACCGATTTTAAAAAACACCCTAAACATGAAAAGCTTTTGAATGCTTATGGTTCTTTGGCTAATAAAATTGAGCGGGCACCTTCATGCAAGGTATGGGAGCCGGAATAATTTCTGTTCTCAAGTAATTCTGAAGCCGTGATTCCAGAAGAACCTTTTTGTATTCCACTTGGTTTGACAAGGCCTGTGTACGGTTATATTAGACCATAATTTTTACGTTCTTGAATGGTCTAGAATACGATCTGATTAAGAATGGAATTCTCATAGGTGCCAGCCATTCTTCTCAAGAGGCGTTCATGATTGCACCTCCAGCACGAATATCCTGTCCGGTCGTTCGCTCCGCTTCGCTTCCTTTGTTCACGGAATAAAGGTTCGAAGCTTACCCTGATGAAAAAAGGAATTGAACTTTTTCCGTCCTGCTTGGCATTAACATTAACACTCTACAGCGGTGAATGATTAGAATTGTTTTTAGTAGCAGGTAAATAATATTTTGAAGAGGTCGGTTGCCATGCGTGCAGGAAGTTTCATATATGGATTCATCAGTTTGTTAATTGTATTTTTTAGTAGCAATTCAATAGCGGCAAGCATTCATGTCTATAGCGCGGTTCCTATGATTGGCACGGAGGAAGTGCCGCCAGTCAAGAGCAAAAGTTACGGAGCGGTGACAGCGATTTATGATGAGGATACCAATACCTTGTTGTATGGTTTCGAATGGCGTTTTCACAGTGACATTGAGGCAACTGCTGCTCATTTTCATGGTCCGGGTGGGCGCGGTGAAAGTGCTGGCATCCGGATTGATTTAGGCCCGGTAGAGGGTAATTCCGGAAAAAAGCGGGGCTCAGTCAATTTATCCGATAGCGAGGAAACCGAACTTTTATCTGGCCAATGGTATATCAACGTCCATTCTACCGCGAATCCGGCAGGGGAAATCCGGGCTCAAATGGTGGAATTGTCTCCCGCGGATACTGCAGCGGTTTATGATGCCAGTGAATCGAAATTGAAATTAAATGCGGTCATTGTACCAGGTCTTGGGGTATATGAAGCGGAGCTTGAAGGTATCAAAGGACGCCAACCTTTGTCTTTGCAATTACAATCAGCCGAGCAGAAAAATTTTTGAGACATTACCCCCTTGAATTCTTTTTTGCTGCCTCCATATATGGAATAACGAAATCATAGCAACCAACGGAGGTGACAAAATGGCATTAGTAACTCGTTATGAACCATGGTCTGTATTGAATCAATTGCAGCGTGAACTGGAGCGCTCCTTTGAAACCTTGCGCTCTGATCTTGTACGGGGCGAGGGTGAAGCACCGGCAGCGGCGGCGGAATGGGCGCCAGCGGTGGATATCAAGGAGGAAGACAATCAATATGTGGTGCAGGCGGATTTGCCTGGTGTCAAGCCGGATGACATTGAGGTGACACTGGAAAATGGCGTGTTGACCATAAAAGGCCACCGGGAAACCGAGGCGAAGGAAGAAAAGGAAGGCTACAAGCGGATTGAAAGGATTTATGGCACTTTCTTCCGCCGCTTTTCCTTGCCGGAAACCGTGGATGAGGAAAACATTGCCGCCAAATATGAAAACGGCGTATTGACCATTACTATCCCCAAGAAACCGCAAGTCTTGCCTAAAAAGATCAGCGTACAAGCTTCCTCTTAAGATAAGCAGGTCAGAGACCCAGCTGGCAAACTTATTGCTCGCAGGGTCTCTGATAAGTTTTATAGGCAATTAAGCTTAATTATTGCTATCTGTCCGAAGTCTTTCGGTGACACCGTAGCTGTAGATTCTCGCTCCTTGTGGGAATTTACAGTAAATACTGTAATTACCATAGGCAGCGCTGACGGTCACGTTAAGGCTCAAGAGCTGGTTCCCCCCTGAGCTAGTGGTAGCTTGGTCTAAATCCATCAGTTGACCAAAAAAATCTCGGCTGATGAATTGACACCACATCTCCTTGTCGGCGACGTTATTGATAGCCACCTTGGCTTCTAAAATGCCTGTGGTATTAGTAACGTTGTCACGAACCACGGGACAAACCACATGGGTGACTGCTGCATCCTGGTTAAAGACGCCGTGGGTATCATATTTGACAGGATTGTTATAGAACTCAGGACTGTTCTCATTGTTGATGTCGACGTATTGACATTCGCTGCCATGATAAATTTTGCTGTCGGAGGCAGGAACGGGAATTGGCTCAAGATCTCCAGGAAAATTTGGATTTACAGTCGAATCCATGGGTTGGCCAGATACATCTGCCGTTCTTGCCAAAGCATCTTGGCCGGAGAACCCGAAACCTGCCGTGAAAACAAGCAAAGTCAACAGCTTGACTTTGTTCCCTTGTGAGAGTACTGGAAAAAGTGATAAAGGTTGCATAATAAACTCCATAAGTAATGAATCTACGAACCGGTCGGTTCGATAATGATTCACGTACGCTTTAACTCATATTTCTGGGGATTAATACCGATGTCGGAAGAAAATTTTGACTTTGAAAGAAAAGTTCTAAAGCGCAGTCGTCAAATCCCGGTCCTGGTGGATTTTTGGGCGCCTTGGTGTGCGCCTTGCCGGGCGTTGGGCCCGATTCTCGAATCAGTTGCCGAACGGTTTTCGGACCGTCTGGCATTAGTCAAAATCAATACCGAGGAACATCCTGACTTGGCCGCCCGTTACGGGGTCCGCGGCATTCCCAATGTCAAATTGTTTGTCGAAGGGGAGGCGGTGGAAGAATTCACTGGAGCGTTGCCTGAGGAACAAATTGTTCAATGGATAGAAAAGGCATTGCCAACCCCGGAGGCCAAAAAAATCAGGGAGGTGGAGCGTTTGCTCGAGGAGGGAGATTCGGAGAGTGCCGAAGCCTTGTTGGAGGAAGTGCTCGAAACCAGGCCCGCTGATATGAAAGCCAGGCTACTGTTGGCGCGTAGTTGCTTGTTTCGCGATCCCGAGCGGGTGTTGTCTTTGCTTGAACCGATTAAGAGCGGCAGCGAGGGTGCTGAAATGGCAGAAGTGGTGCGGGTATTGGCGCGTTTACTGAGGTTGCAGCAAGATTCTGGGGCGCTTCCAGCATCGCCCGTCAAAGAGCTTTATCTTAAGGCAATTGAGGCATTATCCAGGCAGGACTTTGAAAATGCATTGGAAAATTTTTTGCAAGTCGTGCAAAAAGAGCGAAGTTTTGATGACGATGGCGCTCGCAAGGCAGCAATTGCCCTATTCAATTGGCTGGGCAGTGATCATCCGCTAACCAGAAAATACCGTCCCAAGCTTGCGGCGGCTTTGTACTAACTTGCCTGATTTGCGGGCATTGCTTTGGGAAGGATTTCAAGCAGTTGGCGCAAGGCCATGCCCCGGTGGCTGAGTTTGTTCTTTTCTTCCGGAGACAGTTCGGCGGCGGTTTTGCCCAAGTCAGGCAGATAAAACAGTGGGTCGTAGCCAAAGCCGCCTTCTCCCTGCAGGGTTTTGGCGATAACCCCTTCCCAAACTCCCTGGGCGATGATAGGGGAGGGATCGTAGGGATGGCGCAGGTAAACCAAAACACAGCGGAAGCGGGCGCGGCGATTATCGCCTTCAAAACCTTCCAGGGCTTCCAGTAATTTGAGGTTGTTGGCCTGGGTGCCGGCCTCGCTGCCTGCGTAGCGGGCCGAATATATCCCGGGAGCGCCGTTGAGGGCGTCCACTTCCAAACCGGAATCGTCCGCCAGGGCGGGCAAGCCGCTGTATTTAGAAGCATTACGGGCTTTGATTAGAGCGTTTTCCACGAATGTCGGGGCGGTTTCCGCAGCTTCTGTAATGGCGAAGGCTGATTGCGGTAAAACCCGAATATTCCGGGGTAATAGCAGGGCCTGGATTTCCCGGATCTTTCCCGTGTTGCCACTGGCCAGAACAATGCGCATGAACTATGTTACCCCCGCTTCAATCAACGTTTGTCTTTGGTGTTCCAATAATTCAGAAATACCGATATCGGCTAGATTAAGCATAGCCTGTAATTCATCTTTGCGGAATGGGTGGCCTTCTGCGGTGCCTTGAATTTCTACATAGGCATTGCCGTCATTCATCACTACATTCATATCGGTTTCCGCTTCGCAATCTTCCTGGTAATCCAAATCCAGCACTGGTATGCCCCGGTAAATACCCACCGAGACGGAAGCGATCTGGCCGTGAAGGGGATTTTTTTTGATCCGGTTTTTTTTCATCAGCTTGTCCACAGCCAGCGCCAGGGCGACGAAGCCGCCGGTAATGGAGGCAGTGCGGGTGCCGCCGTCGGCCTGGATGACGTCGCAATCAATCAGGATGCTGCGCTCTCCCAGCGCGTGCAAATCTACCGCGGCGCGCAAGGAGCGGCCAATCAGCCGCTGGATTTCAAGGGTTCTGCCACCCTGTTTGCCGCGGGTGGCTTCGCGATTGGTACGCTCGTGAGTGGCGCGGGGGAGCATGCCGTACTCGGCGGTGATCCAGCCCCGGTTTTTGCCCCGTAGAAAGGGGGGAACCCGTTCTTCCACGCTGGCGGTGCAAAGCACCCGGGTATCGCCAAATTCCACCAGCACCGAGCCTTCGGCGTGTTTGGTGTAATTGCAGGTGAGTTTGATGGGACGCAATTGATCAGGCCTACGGCCGCTGGGTCGCATAAGCAATTTCCTGTGTAAATGAAATAGTATAACTGCTTATGACAGATAGTTCAGGCTAGTGATCTGGATATCCACAATCAACGGCAGGTGATCAGAAGCCAGCCGTACCGCCTCTGTGGTGGGGACATGAACGCTCTCGACTCGAAGAAGCCGGCTGACAAACACGTGATCAATCCGCACGGTGGGAAAACGGCTGTGGAAAGTGCCCCGCAAGTGTTTGTGGATTGCGTGGGAGGCGGCTTCTTTTAAACGTCCCCGTAATCGCCGACATACCCAGGAGGCGGAAAGCACATTCAAATCACCGCAAAAGATGATGGGATCCCGGCAGCCTGGATGATCCATCCATTCTGGCCCGAGCAAGGACTGAATCTGGATTCTTCTTTCCTTTGGAACCAATCCCAAGTGGGTGTTGAAGACGTGGATTTCAATGCTGTTGAATTGAATACCCACCCATAGGGCGCCTCGTTGTTCGAGGTTCGGCCAGCCGGGGAGACCTGGCAGCGGACCGGTTTTAATCAGGCGCATGGGCAGGGTGGATAAAATAGCATCACCGTATTGTTCCTCTTCCACCTGTAATGCGGCGTTGAAATGAAAATCCATTTCCAGCAAGTGGGCAATCCTGTGGGCTTGATCGACACCGCCGGTGCGGGCGCGCCCGACGTCCACTTCCTGGAGCGCGACGACATCCGGACGGAAATGGGCAATCACTTTGGCAATACGTTCGGGCGATAGCTGGCCGTCGGTACCAATACAGCTATGGACGTTGTAGGTCATCACCCGTAGGGTATGTTTCGATTTCGGGGCAAAGGTCATTGTTTGGGAGAAAGACCAAGAAAGGATTGCGCGGCTTTTCTGAGATGAATCGCCCGAGGAGCAGGGTTACTGTGGTCAGAAAGTTGAATTGACTCCGGCAGTAAAGCAAAAGCGGCGGTTTCCTGAGGGCCAGCCCCTGCGTGAGCGCCGTTTTCGATGGCGAAACTCATGGGGGGCAAACCCTTTCGCCAACCTGCCAATACCCAATCGCCGGCATCTGGATGGTGACAAAGGGAAACCCAATCCTTTCCCAATGCGTCGATAAAGGGATGATCGTTACCGAATATTTCACTGGCTTGTTCTGGCAGGGAATATTCGCCCGAGTCAGTGAAAGCGTGCACTCTGCCGGGGCCGTCTTTGATCATCACTACGGGAACGCTGGCTTGGCTGACAAGCAGTTTCGCCATTTCGACCTGGCGTGCCTGGGTTAAGGGGTGGTTGAGATACAAATGGCCCACCGGCCCCAAAGCGGCTAACATTGGTTGTGACGTTTCCAGATCCGGCTCAATATTGCCGAAGATGGGAAATAAACGTTGTATCCGTTTGCCGCCAAACCAACGAATCCGTAGCGTTTGATCGCCCCTCCCCGAGGCAGAATGTAAGGTCTGGCTGATGCCTGCTTCCCTAAACAAACGGCGTATCACTTCTTGGGGCGGCTTGCCAAAAGCGTTTTGGTAGGAGATTACCCTTTCCTGGCCATGGTCGGAATAGATCCAAACTTGGTAGTCTCTCCGTTGAGATCGTTGAGTAGCGCGCCAGATTCTACCGATGGCAGCGTCGATACCTTTTAAGGACCAGTGGGCAAATAATGAATCCGGGCCCCGCCTGTGGGCTTGTTCGTCATAACCGAGAAAATTCAAATGAATGACGGGCAGGCCCCGGGCAATATCCAAATAAGCGCCAATGGTGGCCAATTCCCGAAGTAGAATGCAGATACCCACGCGGGTGGGGATAAACTTTAATTCTTTGAAGAAATCTTGGCCTTCAATAATGCCGCGGAAAAAATCCACGACCGCCAATCCAAACTCAATCAAAAGCAGGGTCGCCAGACGGGCGAAACTTGGCCAATGGGTCAACAGAAACAAAGCCAATACCCAAGGTTTGGCACGCCGCAGTGGTGGCCCCCATCCCAATGCTGCCGGGCAAAAGTGGGGTTCTTGGGCGCCGCCGGTGAAGTTGGCCACGTAAGCGCTGCCGCCTTGGAGCAGGGGAGAGCTGCCATGGTTGGCGAGCTTTTTCTCTACTTTCGTCGCTGCGGCAGGCTCGTACATTCTGACAATTTGACCGTTTTCCCGGTCTATGAAACTAAAGGCGGGGACGGCGGTTTGTTTTCCGTAAAACAATTCTCCCTGACAGGCGGGGGTGGTGGAAGGCAAGCCAGAATAGGTGCGATGCAGGCGATAAAGGCGTTTTTGGAGCAGATTTTTGAGAAAAGGCATCTCACCTTTATCCAGCGCCCTCTGTAATTGAGAATGGGCCAGGCCATCGATTTGAATCAGTACCAGCCCTGGGGTGGCAGGTTCATCGTAGGTAGAGAGGTTGAAAAGTCGAATGAACCACTCGCTGCGGTGGCAATAACGGGTGAATTGAGCAAGTATTTGCCGGTATCTTCTCATTGGCCACTAAGCGGTTCTCCGCTGGCTATTGCCTTTCCCGCCGCTTCCGCCATCTCTTTAATGATGTTCCATTCGGTTTGCAGCCGCTTTCGAATACGTTCCCAGGCATCATACTCTTCTTGCGGGTGGGGTAGAGGCTTGGTTTGAAGGAGCTTTTCATAACACCGGAGCGCGGTATCGGCGGTTCGAGCAATGGAATATGCTCGCGCGGTATCCGCAGCGGCTTGTTTCAATAGGGTTATTTGGGGAGAGGGGAGTTGTGCGATCCATTGCAATGCCTCGACAAAAGCGCAGACGGTTTCTTCTTTCACAAGCCGGCCATTGATCTTGTCTTCCACCACGTCGCGGCTGCCGGTGGCATCTAAGGCGACAACGGGTACTTGAGCCGCCATCGCTTCCACCAGCACCAGCCCTTGGGTTTCGGTTTTGGATGCAAAGGTGAAAACATCCATGGCATGATAGGCATCCACCAAGGCTTGCCCAGTGAGGACATCCGCCAAGTGTAATCTGCCGGTCAAGCCATGGGCGGCGAAAGTTTGCTCGATGGTGGCTTTACATGGCCCGGTGCCTGCTACCAAAAAGTGGGCATTGCCTTGTTTGTGGAGAAAGACGCAAACCGCCTCGGCAAGAAAATCGAGATTCTTTTCCGGGGCCAGACGGCCCAAATGACCTGCCACGAAAGCGGTTTCCGGGATTCCCAAATGCTGACGGAATGCTTTGCCATCCCCCCGGGCGAAGCGGGCCACATCAACCCCGGTGGGCACGACTTCTATCTGGCTTTTGACGCCCCGCTCCTGCAGCAGTGCTTTGATACTCCCGCTAGGCGCAAAGACCATATCGCACAGGTTGGCGTAGCGGGTAGCCAGTTCGATGACGAAACGTTTGAAAGCAGGGGAATCCACCGGCACATAGTGGGTATAATGTTCGTAAAGGGTGTGATGCGTAAATACCAAGGGCAGATCTCGGGCCCGGGCTTCCCGTAGCGCGGTCATTCCCAATAAATACGGATGATGGGAGTGAATCAGATCGGGTTTGAACTGGTCCAGGGCGTCATCCAAATCGCTGAAAACCGGCAGTACCATTGAAAAATCACTGCCATTGAAGTTTTGAATGGCAGGCACCCGGACCACATTGGTTTCCTGTTTGGGAACGCTAGGAAATTGCGGCGCGACGACGAGAACCCTATGCCCCCGCCGTCGGTATTCTTCGGTAAAGGAAGAAACCGAGCGGGCCACACCACCCACATGGGGGGTGAAGGTATTGGTCATCATGACGATATTCATTGACGCTCCTGGTGTTTTAACTTGACGGCGGTTTGACGGTTGCTGGGAGTGGCGGTTTCATAGCCTGGTAGTTGAATCTTGATGGGAGGCGGCTGATGATGCCACTGTCCGCGCCATGAAACTTCGACCTCGCCGTTTTCACAGGGTTGCAAGGAAAGGGTAATGACGCCAAAAGCCGTCGGCGTGGGGCCGAAGGAAATGGGTTGGCCCGCACGCAACCAACGCTCGGGTATGCCTTGGCAAAGAAGTAATTGTTCCCCTTCCTCGCGCACAAAACAATTGCGAGTCATTAACACCCATTCCGCCGCCGCCCACACGTGTTGGCCATCCCCCATGCAACCCCCCTTGGTGCGGGGATGAATGGCCTCCGGCCATTGGCCGGTGGGAGACGCCAAGTTGGCAACTGTATCCATCAGCTCCAGTGCCCTTGAGTCGCCAGCTCTGAGCAGCACTTGCGCTACGTGCAGGGTCAGATAAGCGTTGATGCCGGAGTGGATCATATCCTGAAAGAATCCGCCCTCAAAAAAACAGCGATCGAGCAGAAATTTGGCGGTATCGATTAGCCTGGGGTCTTGGGCGTCATAAAGCTGCAGGGGATAACCTGCAGCCAGGCAGCCAATCGCGCCCGCATCCAAGCGCCGGTAAGGGGCCGCGGGCATGGCGGGCCGACCCAGCCGTTTGGCGGCATGGTCGAGGCTGCGGTTGACGGCGGTCTGAAAAGCCTCGGCCTCGCGGGCGAAATGTTGGCTCAATCCAGGATCGGAATCTTCCAGTAAATAGGAAGCAGCTTTTAGCCCTGCAATTCCCCAAAAATCATCCCAATAGTAATAATCATTGGGACCCAGATGTTCGGCGCTGAATCCGGGAGGCATTAGGCCGGCATGCGGGGAAGGTTCATTTTCCGGCAGGCGTTTGTCAATAATCCACTGGGCGCCCCGGCAGATGGCTTGGCGCCAATCTTCTTTGATTGGCCGGTTGGTGAGTTGGCAAAAGCGCTGCAGAATCCACAACACTTCGCCATTGGCATCCCATTCGCCTTCTTGGGAATGGAAATAACCACCCAGTGATTGCCGCTGGGGGAATTGGTCCAGGGCCCGTTCGGCCAGGTCAGCCAAGCCGGCACAGAGTAATCCGTGGATGATAAATGCCGCGTCCCGGAACCAAAAGCGTTTGTAAGTGTAAGGCCCGGGATAGACGTCTTTGGGAGAATGCAGAATCAAGGTGGCGATGGCGGCATCGAACAGGAATTGATCACGCGCATCCGGGATTTGGAGTTGGCAGCGGTTTGTTTCAGCTTTGCGCCAGCTGGCTGGATGCAAGGGCGTATTTTCTTCCGGCAAGGGAATGGTGACTCGGAATTGTTTGGTCTTTCCGGGAGAGAGTTCAAACAAGGCCGCTGCCGTGGCCATTCCTACGTCGCACACTTTATGGTTGGTGCTCTCGTTTCCTTTCGGGTCTTCTTTCAGGGCCAAATAGACATCGCCCTGATGATACTCGGAAACGCGGTGGAATACAGGGGGTTCGCTGAATTTAACCGGGGTTTCTTCGTTGACAATCCAGCCTTGGCCATCCTCGGATAAATGAAACTGATGGATAAAGCTGACCCCTTCCGGGTTCATGGGGCGCAGGGCGACCACAGCCCAAGCTTGCTCGTCCGCAGTGGCTTTTACCTGAAGATGACAAACGGGCTTGCCTTGCTCTAATTCGACCCAGCTGCGGGTGGTCAAATGACATGCGCCGTTATCGGTGGTGGTTTGGACGGCGATGCCTTCTCGGCCAAGTTCCAGGGTTTGCTGGCAATCGACCGCTGCCGAAGGGATCAGGCAGGTATCGTCTTGCTTTAAAATCCAGCAATCGAGTGACCAGCCGTCGTACAAGGGGGTCAAAAGCCCTCTTGGATCGATAATGGGATATTGTTCGCTGTCGGGCCATCCCACGGCGGTCCAGTTGCGATGGGTCAGGTTGACGTGGGTAATGGAAAATGCCCGGGGGATAAAGGATTCATTGTTGGGGTCGAACTGACGCCGAATCCAGTAAGGCCAAATCCAATCCAGATTATTCTGAATTACTCGGCTATTGATAAGCCCGCGGGCATGAAAAACGATGCCTGCCCGGAGCAATTCAATGGGCTCTCCTACTTCGGAAGGTTGGGAGAAATTCCGCAGCCGCGCCAGCAAGGCCACCGGGTCGATAAATTCATGGCGCTTGGCCAGCCAGCGGATGATGAAACGCCAAGGGAACCATTTCAACCATCCCATCTTTTTACCTTCATGAATTTTCTTCCAATTCGATGGCTTTTGATAAGGCTTGTTTCGCCATGCGATTTAGATAGTAAATCAAGGCAACGGTCGCTAAAAACCCCAGCCCATACAGCAGCCATTGCCAACTTCCGGCATTCCTCGCCTGCAGCCCCAAAGCCGCCATCGCGCCCAGATAGACATTGTGAAGCGAAAAGGGAATCAATCCAATAAAAGTACCCAAGGCAAAATCCCGCAAGGAAACCGGCGTCAACCCAAAAAAGTAATTAGAAAGCTTGAAAGGGAAAAAAGGAACTAACCGGCTGAGCATAATGATCTTCCACCCTTGTTTACTCAGCTCTTGCGTGACAATATGAATCTTCGCCCGTTGTTTGATCCATTGCGCCGCCCGCTCGCCAAAGAAATTGCGGGCGATTAAAAAAGCAATGACCGCGCCTAAGGTGGTGCCGATTACGACGTACAACGTCCCCCGTACCACCCCAAACACGAACCCCGCGCCGGTGGTAAAGAAGATCCCGGGTAACAGCAGCACCACCACCAGCGCCATGATCAAGATAAAAACAAGGGAAACCAGAGGGCCTCGATCATTCAACCATTGCAACAAGCGGACTACTTCTTGATGCCAGTCAAACCAAACCAGAATACCGACCACAAGCGCGACAAACAAGGTACCAATAAGAATATGGCGAACCAGGGGAGACAGTGTTGGTAACGGCATTTGTTTTCCTGTGGCGTTGGCTTTTAGAATTTAGATACGGTTATTGCCTATTTGGAGTCGGAATGATTGACTTTCAAGGTGTGTCATTGATCAGGACTCGGTCATCTATTCCAGCCGGGGCAGGTGGTCTGATTCGAAAAACGCCGTAAATGCTTTCTTGCCACGCAATCCTGCTTTGCAAGAAAGTCCTGCCCAAACCTCCCTGTTTGGGCGCTCGCCCGGCTGTGAAAGTCCACCGGACTTTCTGTCCGGCTCGCTCCTGTAGGCTCCACGCCGGCTTCCCTGCCGGCGAGGCTTTCGAATCAGACCACCTGCCCCTTCAATCAATCCTTTACGTGTTTAAATGACGAGGCCCTGTGCCATTGATGCGGGTGATCACACCATTTAAACTGGCAGAGGTAAACATCAGGAGAATGAATTGAACAGAGCAAGATTTGTGAAAGCAGTGTCTCTCATTGATACCGCCAATGCTAGCGATCCTGACTGGGAAACTTGGCAGGGCAAACCTTATCCCAAGACATTTCTCTATGGCTTGAGGATGACCGAATGGCTATTGCAACTCAACCCAAAACCGCCCGAAACAGCATTTCTTGCCGCCCGTGCCCAACATACTTGCCGCTGGCTGGTACCTCGGGATCATTACCCCAGGGATCGCAAAGGTTATTTGGAATGGCGTACCTTTCTATACCGGCTGCACGCCGAGAAAGCCGCCCAATTATTACATCAGGCAGGTTATGAAGAGGCGTTTATTCATCAGGTCAAACGCATTCTTATGAAGCGGAGCATGAACCGCGATCCTCAAGTTCAACTGGTGGAAGACGCCGCTTGTCTAGTTTTTCTGCACTACTATTTTGCTTCTTTTGCCAATCAGTATGATGAAGACAAATTAATCGACATCGTCCGAAAAACGTGGAAGAAAATGTCGGAAAAAGCGCGACTGGCTGCATTAAATCTTGGTTTTGATCGTGAATGTGCCCAGTTGGTACAAAAGGCGCTCGTAGCCAAGTGAACGGGCGGCTGTATATTGGCCTCAGAATGGAAACTGCTTTAGTCACTTGAACCCTGATGATAGCCATGAACCTGCAGAATGCGAAACCAGAGCTGATATACTACTCAGTTCGTAGCTGTCAGTTTGCAAATGTGAATGCCATACGTTGCTCAAACAACATGACATGGTGTGTCCGACAAGTCGCAAAGACAACTGCTACTGGGAAAGTACGCCAACGGAGTCCTTTTCGGCTGCCTGAAGAGGAAAGACTGAACAGTAATCATAACTCAATTTGGAAAGCCGCTGTGGATGACAGAGGAGCATATATTGCAGACGAGGTTGGGTAGCCAAACTCCCATTGGAATGTGAGAAATGTGCCGATTTAAAGTATCTGATGAGCTTGTCCACAACACACGTCGAAATTAAGTAAGCTAGTGTAGGAAAATTGATTACTTGCGTGACCACGCAAAACTCATATAATCATAACTCTTTTCTTTAAAGCCAGTGTAGCTCAGTCGGTAGAGCAACTGATTCGTAATCAGTAGGTCAGCGGTTCGATTCCGCTCACTGGCTCCAATTACGATATCGTACCGAACCAGGTGGCCCCGGATTTCCGGGGCCGGAGCGCGGCTGCC
The DNA here is from genome assembly GCA_001566965.1 of Methylothermaceae bacteria B42. Taxonomy (NCBI): domain Bacteria; kingdom Pseudomonadati; phylum Pseudomonadota; class Gammaproteobacteria; order Methylococcales; family Methylothermaceae; species Methylothermaceae bacteria B42. The sequence continues at coordinate 20,087 of LSNW01000017.1, forward strand.
GACACAGTTGCGCTCCAGCTCTTTACCCCCACTCCCATTCATTGTGGTTATTCAAACCAATTCGAAATACGAAGAACGCTTTTCAGCTTATAGCTAATTTTTGAGAAAAGTCAAGTAAATATTCTCATTCGCCTTCCGGTTCGCCTTTATCCACCTTTTCCGCCGCCACCGACAGCCGCTCGATCGACTTTTTTCCTGCTGTGGTTTCTAGACTCAACGTTCCGAGGGCCTCCCGCAATGTCGTCGGATCGGGATGCAGATATTCCATCGTAGTTCGGACATCAGTGTGTCCGAGGATGTACTGCAAGATTTTGAGATTCACCTTTCCCTCGGCAGCTAGCAGGGTGGCCATAGTGTGGCGCAGGCGGTGGGCGCTGATCTTCTCACCCAGATCCTGGGAAAGGCGCCGGAAGAAACCGAAAATCTGGTCAGCGTGCATCTCGTAACGGGCATACTCCGAATTGAACAACTGAACTCGGAAAACCTGATCTCCTTTCAGTTCTGCTGGGGTTTTCATGGCATAGCTCAGGGTCTTCTCCTCCAGCTCCCTGAGATCGTCGTAAATCTCATCGGGTATAGGCAACCGCCATTCCCGTCGGGTCTTGCTTCCGCGGTAGCCTAGGGTGATCATGCGCTCTTCGAAATCGATGTCCTCCCACCGCAAATTGACCAGCTGTTGAGCCCGCATACCGGTGTAGAATAGGGTTTTGAAGACCGTGCGCCAGAACCAGGCCGGTTTGTGCCGGTCTGTGCCTTCACATTGGTCCAAATACCGGATTGCCCTTTGAATGGTCCGGACCGGCAATAGCTTGGGTTCCTTCTTAACCGCCCGGGGGCTGCGGACCTTCTTGAAGGGGTTGTGGTCCAAATAACCTTCCTCGAGGGCGTAGTTCCATAGTGCCCGCAAGGTACGTTGATAGGTATGCCAAGTAGTTTCCGAGGCTCGGTTCAGGATCTTGTCCCGCCAACCAATCACCAGATCATTGGTGACGCTTTTGATGTCCTTGACATGAGTATCCTTGGCGAAAACGGCTACGACATTGCGATAACTCAACTCAGTCCTGGGACGCAGTGCACTGATACGAAGATATTCCTCACACAATTCTTCAGGAGACATAACAACTCCCTTGTAGCGGACAAACAAATCAATACTCATCCCTGCCTGGTGGCAACACAGTAGCGCGTCACTCCCGGATTGTCGAGTTTAGCGGCCCAGATAAACCGCAGTAATTTGTTCCCGTTCATGGCCCATCTCCCGTGAGATTACAAGACGGGCCTGGTGATCAATTTCCCGTTGTTCCAGGGTCAGCTGGCAGCTTGAGGGCCCTCCGACCGCCGGCGCTTTCCAACCGGTAATTTCCTCATAACGGCGCTGGGCATAAGCGTGACGCAGACCATGGACCTTAGAAAGGCCGGCTTGTTTGCACTGACGCTCATAGACTTTCACCTGTTGGACGTAACGTTTGTCATAAGGTATAAGCGATCCCTTGACAGCAAGACGCCGTGCCTCTTTCAACACTTGGCGTTGGCTTTCGGTCCGGATCGGCACTTCCCGGCCTCGTCCGCCTTTGCACCATGAGGGCTTGAGCACAATGCGATCCTCGCGGATTGCATAGGCCGGCCGGAACTTAATGGCTTCCTCACGTCGCAAACCAAACTCTCGTTGCAGTTTCAGGCTCAACTTGACATAGGGATCGGTAACTTTCGCCAACTGGGATTCGTGCAGCTGGATCGCCTTGCTGGTTTCCGCCACCAGCTTGCGCGAGGGAATGCCGTAGTGATCGTTGCTGTTTGCGATCAAGGCAGGTTTGCCAATTTTTTGCGCCCACCAGCGAAGCACCGTCATCCTGTTTTTTAACGTTGCTGGAGATAAATTTTCTTCCTTCCAACGTTGCAATAATGCATTCACATGGCGGCCCTTGAAACCGTCAGCACGTAGTTTCCGATATCCCAATTCATGCAGCTGGTTAGCGCTGAGCTGCAAGATGTGTTGACGCTGAGCCCGGGTAGCATAGGATCCTTCCGGGAATCTTTGACACAAGTTTTTGAGATCATAATTCAAATCACGCATGAAAAACCCTCCCACGATTTGACCAGTTACCATTCACGCACAAAAAAGCTTAGTTTTAATGGTCCACTTCCCAATCATGCGCGCATGACGGAAAGTACCTTCCAGGTCTCGGGACCCTGCTCTCTGCTAAATTCCCTTAGCCTGACTCGTGCATGGCAGCCGGTGTCTCCTGTTGGGACGGCCGGACGTGCCTGCGGTTAACGCTCTCGTTCCATAAATCACCTCCTTCGGTTGTTGAAAAAACGGGAGGCGCACGCAATTTACCGGGGTGAGCGAATTGCCCGGTACGCACGCCAAGGATGCTTTGCATTCCTAGCATATTTGAGGGACACATTAACCCTGGATAGGGATCGTGCCCATAATGAGACAGATAACCTTGGTTATCTGTAATTTGAAAAGACTCCCGCTCAGGACTTTGATCCTGGCCACCAAAATCGCGTGAAATGGGTGGCTTGGGATGCAGGCTTAACCTGCGGGGTACAGCTTTGACCCAAGCTGCGGAGGGCTTATCGCCAGTAGATTTTGTACGGATTTAATCGGTATTGTCAAGATTTGCGATTCCAGCCCACGTGCCGCCTGGGTTGGGGCCGCTGTCCCTACCGCACTTCGTGCGTTGTAGGGACAGCGGCCAACGCCGTCGCTAACAGCACAAAAAAAGGCTCCTTTCAAAAGAGGTAACCGCCTACAAAATTGGCATTGTTGCTTCAGGTGCCCCTTCCCAGGGATACGATGTAAAAAAAATTTGTACGCAAATAGCATTATCCATAAAGAATATTCGAACCCTCGTAGCTCCAGCGACAGATCATGTAACGCCTCGTTTTTCTGAACAAATTCAGTCGAAGAAGTCTGCCAGAATTTCCAGCGCAAGAACTGTCTCAGTTGAAGGTAGTCGATGAGAAGGCGGCAGTTACCGATGATGTATTCGAACGTTTTTACCTGCCTCCCTTGAGCAAACCGCATCAGATTTCCGGTGAGGCATTAAGTTCTAATCTGCAGCGTGTTATCACTTTACAGCGCCCGAGAAAGGAGGTGATTCTTTCACCTGTTGCTGGTCCGAGCGTGGTGGATGAACGCAGGGATCGCTGAACATATGCAATTTTTCTCGCGTCCTGCTTTCATTGCTTATATCATCTGATTGCTGAAAAAAATGCACATGACACACACGTGAAAGCTTCTCCCTTGTGGGATCAGCATAAGATTCTTTCTTTAGTGCCTAATGAGGGACTCAGATGGTTGCAGGCCGAACACCAGATTTGTGATCGGAATGGCTCAATTTCATAAATGGCAAAGCGAGTGGGACAGTAGAAATTCATCGCTTGGTGACAGCAGTTGCAACCTTTTCCGGGAAGGTGGGAAAGAGTCACTCATCACCAGAGAAGTCATCCAACCTATATTGGAAACGAGAAACAGAAGTGTAGAAATACTCATAATATTATGTCCAGCGGAGACCCGGCAGATGGAGAAGGAAAATGGAAAGAAGGTCACGAGAACAGGGCGAATGGCTCTGGACTTAAACAGGCGATTCAAAAAAATTCAAGAAGAAGACTTATTAAATTGGCTCAGGGAAGAGATTGAAGCTGGTCACATCTCCGTTGATCAACCAGGATGGTTAGTTTTTCGGATTAACAAAGGTCTGCTGTTGAAAAGCCCAGGAACATTCCACCGTTACGAAGAATCGGTCGGGGAAGAATGGTATCGTGTTCATAATCGCTTCCTGCCACGAAAACTCCACGTGAAAAACGATGATTGATGCAACTTTCATCGGGTAGATGTGATGAAATGTCATTCCAATTCAGAAATGTCCCTTATCAGCTGTTGGGTTATGGTGTTGTGAGCGGGGATGAATGCCCCTTCAATGGTCGGCACCAGGGGTGATTGGCCGGCGGTTTCCAGGTGGGATTGCGCTGTTGCCAGGCCTTGGCCTGATCGATGGTGTGGTGAACACTCTTCTCATCATCGATGAGGCACAAGAGACTCTCCCATGGCCAGGAGGCGATAGTCCAGAGTCTGCCCCTAGTGCAAGACGGTCACGGTCCCGTCGAAAGCCTTGCAGAGGGTGACCTGAACAGCTCTGAGGCAATACCCCATGCCTGTCCTTGGAGTTGATATTCCCGGTTTTTGTACTGGAAGGTCAGGTTTTTGAAGAGGATGCGGTTGTGGTGGATGCACAGGATCATTATCAGCTCTTCCAGACTGTGAAGCAGCGGCCGGTGAGCGTCAGTGGAATTGCGGGGTAAGACAGTGAAGCGCAGGTTGTAAGCCTAGATAAATTCGGGAAGGAAAGTGTTGGCGGTCTCGATGTCGGAAATGCCCTGCAGGCGCATTCCTTGACCAAGCGGTCCTGGCGGGTCTTATTGCCACGTTCAACCCGCCCCTTGGCTTGGAGCGTATTGGCGTGGATGGGCTCGATGTCGAGGGTTTTAAGGACCCGGGTGAACTGGGTCAGTTCGCCTTCACGGTCGGGATGATTGACCCTGAAGATGCTGTGCTTGTCGGAATAGAAAGTGACTGGACGCCCGCATTGTCGAAGGTAGTGTCGAGTATTTCCATATAGGCTTGGGTGGTCTTGGCGGGCACGCAACGCAATGCCAGCAGCTCATTGGTGGCATCGTCGAAGAAGACACTGAGCGTGCAGCGTGGGCCTCGTCCTTCGAACCAGTCATGAGGAGAACCATCGATCTGGCCCAGCTCGCCTCAGCAGGGGCGGCGCGGGTGGATGCGTGGTCTCTTGTGCGCCTTGGGCTGACAGAGGTTCTCGGCGATCATCCATTGACGCAACGTCTCCACGGAAATCTTCAGATAATGGCACTCGGCCAACTTTTCACAGGCCAACGTGGGGCCAAAGTCGGCATAGCGACTTCGAACCAGGTCGAAAATTTTCCGCCGGAGCACCTCGGCGATCGGGTTGTTGGGACGTCTGCCCAGGCGGCGGGAATTCAACCCAGCCGCCCCCTCGGCCCGATACCACTGAACCAGACGCTTGATCTGCAGCACGCTCAAACCCAACTGCCAAGCCGCATCCTTCTGTCTTAACTGCCTGCTGACGACCTGCTGAATCACCTCAAACCGGTCCACCGCTTTCTGTGTCATCGTATTGGTATCCTCTGTCATCGCCCCTCCCCAAATCTAAAGGAGGGACATTTTAGAATTGGACAAAGGGAACATTATAGCTTTAGGCTAACACATCTTCCGGAAATCTCTTGACACCAACTGTCACTAACTGTAAACTACGCCAGTTGGATGAGGTACAATGACACGAAATCTGCCTTGCGGCCAGAGAGGTGCTTCCGATGGATGAAAAACCAGGCGACGTCCTGACCATCGACGAGTTGTCTGCCTACCTGAAGATACCGAAATCGACGCTCTACAAGCTCGTTCGGGAAGGCAAAGTCCCGTGCCAGAAGATTGGCCGCCATTGGCGCTTCCGGAAGGAAGCCATTGACCGCTGGTTGGAAGAGACGCACGGCGATACGAAAGACGGAGGAAACGAGTAATGGCGGAGCCCTTGGCGGATCAGGTCCTGCGAAAGATCGGCGAGGCTCGCGAGCTCTATCACCGCCTGATCCTGATGGTGGGCCCGGCGGGAAGCGGGAAGACGTCCGCGTTGCAGGAGGTGTCGGCCTCGACCTCCGCACCGCTCGTCAACGTCAATCTCGAGCTGTCTCGCCGGATGCTGGACCTGACCGAACGCCAACGGGCTCTGCAGCTACCGCGGCTCTTGGGCGAAATCGTGGGTGAAGCCACAGGCGAGCTGGTTTTGCTCGACAACATCGAGATCCTTTTCGATGTCCACCTGAAGCAGGATCCTTTGCGTCT
>LSNW01000017.1:26073-44962 GCA_001566965.1 Methylothermaceae bacteria B42
TGTATGATCTGCTATCGGGGAAGTAAGTTATGCACTGGTTCAGTGCATATCAATAGAATATGCCCTAAAAATGCAATAATTAGTGCATGTCAACAGGATGTGCCCTTGTTTAATGCATATAAGCATTGTTGAGGGAATGACCGTGAGTGTTTTATCTAAGAACATGTCCATAAAGTATCTTTTTGGGATATGTTTTTCATATATGTCCAAAGTATGGACATATCCGGTGCCTTCTATGGAGATAATGTAGCAATAAATATATCACGCTTAATGATAAATGGTTATGAAGAAATTGAAATTCTCTCAAGTAAAACCCGGAATCGCAAACACCCCCGGCTTCCGCAGCCTGAAGGAGATAAAACAGGCAGGCGACCCCGACAAGTCGACAGGACAGCCGATTTGGACGCACCGAAGGTGCGCCCGGAGGGTGCGACCCAGGGATGGCGAGCATCACGTCACTTGACACCAACTGTCACTAACTGTAAACTAAGTCAGTTGGATGAGGTACAATGACGCTAAAACTGCCTTGCGGCCAGAGAGGTGCTTCCGATGGATGAAAAACCAGGCGCCGTCCTGACCATCGACGAGTTGTCTACCTACCTGAAGATACCGAAGTCGACGCTCTACAAGCTCGTTCGGGAAGGCAAAGTCCCGTGCCAGAAGATTGGCCGCCATTGGCGCTTCCGGAAGGAATCCATTGACCGCTGGTTGGAAGATAATCGTGCTGGCACGGATCCCAATGACCCTAAAAAGAAACAAGGAGATTAGGGAGCTGGAGCAGAGCGAATGTTGGCACCGGATGACAAGAGAGCTCTGAAAATGCTGGGCAATGGCAATGAGGTTTTCGACCGTGCTGGTACACCAGTGCCATCTTGTGAGGAAGATCGAGAGCACATTGCCCCTGACTTACAAAAAAAGTATCCCTATCTGAATGAAGCGCAACGTGCGATTATGGCTCATGCCGAAGGTCCACTCCTTGTAATAGCCGGCCCCGGTTCCGGTAAAACTTTCAGTTTGGCGCTGCGGGCGGTTAATCTTCTCCTTCTTGGTAAGGCAAGCCCGCGTGAGATAATCGTTTGCACTTTTACGGAGAAAGCGGCTTTCGAACTCCGAGACAGAATCTCGGCTATCGCAAGAAGCATTCATTACAAGGGGGACCTCTCAGAACTGAGGTTGTCCACGATACACGGCTTATGCAATCGCATTCTCACCGTGCACCGGCACAGAACACCCTTGGGGAATAACTGCGAAACTCTTGATGAATTGACCCAGTTGCTCTTTTTTTTCGATCACTTTGACGAGATTGTTGGCCCACCAGAAAGCGGGAAGTACATAGGGAAATGGACCACCAGATGGACCACCATTAAAGGTCTAAGTGCGTATTTCAATAAGATCACCGAAGAACTTGTTGACCCCGAGAGCCTCCTTGCGTCGGAGAACCGTTTTCTTCAAAGTGTTGCTAAGGCCTATCTGGCCTATCGTGAAGCTCTGTTCGCCAACAACCGTCTTGATTTTGCCCATCAACAGAAAATCGTGTACGACCTTTTGCTCGATACTTCAATTGCGGAGAGCGTTACCCGAGGCTTGAAATACCTCATGGTGGACGAATATCAAGACACCAACTTTATTCAAGAGCAGCTCATCCTCAAATTAACAGAGAAAACGCGCAATTTGTGCGTAGTGGGCGATGAAGACCAGAGCCTATATCGCTTTCGTGGGGCTACCGTTCGGAACATCCTGGAGTTCGCTTCCAGGGCTCCCGGTACGAGAGTAGTAAGACTTACTACAAACTATCGGTCTCATCCTCGAATTGTGGAGGCGTATGACCGATGGATGGCCTCGGCAGATTGGTCCAATCCTAGTGGACCACCGTTTAGATATGAGAAGACGATTCGTCCGAACCCTGAGGTGAAGTATCCAGAGTACCCAGCCGTCTTTGCAATCTGGGGAAAGGATAAGCGGGATGAGGCGGAGCGGTTCGCCGATCTGGTGGCCTTTCTAAAAGAGAGTAACGTAATCGCGGACTATAGTCAGGTAGCACTTTTGCTCCACAGTGTTCGGCTGGAGCATAGTGGACCATACCTTGCTGCCCTTGAGGCGAGAGGGATTCCGGTTTTCTGCCCTCGTGCGCGTGCCTACTTTGAAAACGAAGAAGTACAACTGATGGTAGGATGTTTGGCTGTTATTTTCGGGTACCATGGTGACGGGCGCGGGGAAATAAGCGGTGGCACCTTAGCAGAGCTGGCGAATTATGTGGATGCCTGCATAGTAAAGCTGGCAAAGGAGTATGGTGGCGATCATCCATTGGCAGAAACACTCCGTAGTTTCGTTTCAGAGATCGAAGAGCTTCGAAAAGGAGACGCCTTAGACCTCCGTCCTGCAGACTTCTTTTACCAGCTCTTAGCACTTGAGCCTTTCGCGACCCTTGTAAAGAACGAGAATCGGGCTCGCAACCTCGCCATCTTTTCACAGTTGCTCAACACGTTCCAGAACTACTATCACTACAGTGTTGTGACCTATAGGAATCGAGAATTCCTCCGGTTACATCTGTTCAACAGCTTTCTGCGGCTGCTCTATGAAGGAGGAATCAACGAATACGAGGACCCGGAGCAACCTTTCCCCAAAGGCCATGTACAGGTGATGACCATCCACCAAGCCAAGGGCCTGGAGTTCCCAATTGTAGTGGTCGGTTCTTTGGACAAACAACTGTCGAGCCCAAAGCAGATCGATCGTGATTTGCAACCGTACTACCACCGGCCGCAGTTTGAACCCGAGACTCGTATCACGCTCTTCGACCGTATGCGGTTGCATTACGTCGCCTTCTCACGAGCAGAAAAGGTACTGGTGCTTAGTGCCCACAGCAAACCCAAAGAACACTTCGATCCTATATGGCAGGGTTTGCCGCAATGGCCTTATGTAAAAAAGGAACTCCTCGCTGCGCAGCGATTCGAACTCAAAGAACGTATGCCTGTCAAGCGAGCGTTCAGCTTCACTGGCGATCTCAAGGTTTATGAAACCTGCCCCAGGCAGTATCAATTCTTCCGGGAATACGATTTCACTCCTTCCCGTTCCGCGGTGATCTTCTTCGGCCTGTTGGTACATCAAACGATTGAGGAAATACACCGGCTTGTACTGGATGGTGAGCTGAAAGCACTTACTGAGGATCGTATCCACAACATCTTCGAGAGAACATTCTTTTTCCTTACGTTGTCGGATGTCCGCCCAATTGGCAAAACGGCAAAAGAAGCTGCTTTCGAGCAGGTCATGAACTACTTTCGCCAAAACCGAGAGGATATGAAGAGAATCGTTGAAACCGAAGTCGACGTGTCCGTTGAGAAGGACGACTACATCCTGGTCGGCAAGGTAGACCTGCTGCTAGGCGGTGACGGCCGGCTGGAGTTGCTGGATTTTAAGACGTCGCCCAAACCCGTGGACTCCCCCGAACTCATTGCCAGCTATGAGCACCAGCTCTGCACATACGCATATATCCTCGAAGAGCGGTACGGGAAACGAGCGGAGCGACTCCTGCTTTACTGGACCTCAGAGCCCCGCAAGAAAGACGCTCTCATGGAGTTCCCGTACCGGCCGGAATTGGTCGAGAAAGCAGGCCGGTATTTCGAAGGGGTGGTAAGAAAGATCAAGAGCAAGGACTTCCGTGTCACCAAAATACCAGAACCCAACATATGCATGGAGTGTGACCTGAGACCATACTGCACCCAGGAGGGTACACTCTGATGGCGACAAACAATAGACAACCCATATACAGACGTCGTGGTACAGATCACCTCGGATTCCTTGGTGCTAAGCTCCGCGACCTGCTAGGTTATCACACCCTTGCTCATGAACTTATACAAAATGCTGATGATGCCGAGGGAGCCACAGAGATGTGGTTTGACGTACGTGAGAACGCACTCATTGTAGATAACAATGGGGTCTTTTCGGATTGCGGAGCACTGGATGACGGATACAACTGTAAATGGAAACGGGAAGACCCCCATAAAAGAATGTGCGATTTCCATCGCTTTCAGAACGTCGCTATTGCAGATAAGCGAGATGAACTTGGAACAACGGGAGCCTTTGGGATAGGCTTTACAGCGGTATATCAAATCACCGATCAACCGGAGCTTATTTCCGCGGGCCGTCATTGGATAATACGTGAACACCGCCAGGAATCCGAGCGTATAGAGGAGTGTCCGGAGTGCTCAGTTTGTACGAGTGACGATCTCCCCGGCACGCGGTTTATCCTACCTTGGGCCAGGGATGACGATAGCGATCTCCGACGGAGACTACGTGTAAACGCCATCTCATCGAGTACTCCTACAGATCTGCTAAAGGAACTCTTGGATGCTATTCCATTAGCGATGTTGTTTTTGAAGCGTCTCCAGCGCATTTCTATTTCGAAAGAGGGCAAGACTGTAAGAACCTACGAACGATATATTGACTTGAAAAAGAGGGAAGTGATCATTTCAGACGGAACCTCGGTTTCCTTGTGGTTCTTGTTTCAAGCGAATTTTCAGCCCATCGCTAAGGAGCTTCGGGAACGGTATCCGGAGCGTATAGAAGAAAAAAGAATACCCCAAGTAACCGTTGCAGTTCCGGAAGAACACATATCAGAGGGAGTATTCTGTGCATTCCTTCCCACTAACCAGAAGACAGGGCTTCCGTTACATATCAACGCCGACTTCTTTACGACAAGCAACCGAAAGGAGATTGTTTTAGAAGCTGACTATCAATCCGAATGGAATCGTGCAGCCATAAAGGCTGGAGCCTATGCCCTAGCAAGGGATGTGGAGCGGTTGCGTGACTGCATTGGGCATAAGCAGTTGTGGCACCTCCTTGAATCTGCCTGGGTAACAGCCAAATCAGCTAAGAGAGGAGAACGTGATCGCTCGCTCGCAGGCTATTGGGAACAGTTGGTGCAAGTTGTTGATAAAAAAGAGATCATCTATACGAGCACAGGGGAATGGACCACTCCAACGGAGAGCTTCTACCTTGAACAAAAAGAAGAGAGAGACGTGGTCCCCATCCTCGAGTCATTAGGTCTAAATGTCATCCATAAGGATTTGCGATTTGCCCAAAATCTTTTACTATCAGAGGCTATCAAGGTCCCCATTCTTAGCGCAATCGATGTCGCAAGAGCCTTACAAAACGCAGGTCTCAATGAACGGAAAACACGAAACGAGCTTCCTGAGCATCTCCGTTCCGATGAAGGGATAAAGCTGCTTTGGCAAGAGTTGGACATACTGTTAGCCCAGTATGCGCCTGGACGGAAACGGGCTAAGGAAGATAAAGAAAAGGTTATCTTAGAATTACAGCAATGCACACTTGCTCCGGCCTCCGACGATGCATTTTGGCCATGTAAAGATGTCTATCGAGCGGATTCGGCGACGACAAAGCTGTTCTTGAGGATTGATTCATCAATCCCCTTTCTAGTTGGAGATTGCGAAGGTCTTCCAAGAATGTTTGACGAGTTATGCCCCTGCTTTGACTGCTCCGCTGCGGTCTCTGTGTTGGAGCGACTGGGATCTGCAACTATCCGGAAAGCCATCGGAGATAGGCGCCTGAACCTTGAGATTCTTGAGTGGTTCGCCGATCGGAGAGCGGAGATCCGTGCCAATCCTGACCTTATTAAGACATTGAGAGAATTGCCTCTATATCCTAGTTCGGACGGGCCACGAACGCTCGATGAGCTTGCGCTCCCCGGCGACTTCATTGATCCATTGGGACTAGCCAACGTCGTGGATGTCGAGGCTATTGGACAGCAACGTGAGTTCCTACGTGATCTAGGGGCTAAGGAGCTAACCTTTGAACATTATGCAGAAAACTACGCCCCCCGTGCTTTCCAGGAAAAGAATATTGATGTGAACAAACGTCGTCAAGCCGTCCGATTACTGGCAAACGAGCTTGGGAGAATACGCGATAATGACGACATTCGTGACGTCTTAAGGGAAACCCCTATTGTTGAATGCGAAGACGGCAGGTTTAGGCATCCAGCAGAAGTTTACCTTCCTGACGATGTTGTCACGACTATTCTTGGCTCTGAGATACCCATAGCAAGGATACCGGAAGAATATGCAAAGTCGCTTCGGGCATTTTATGAATGGTTAGGGATCGAATATAAACCACGATTGTCCGATGTTGTTGATCGCATTAAAGATCTGACATCTAAACCACCATGCGAGGACTCTATTCGTACAATTCAAATATTGTTCGAACATCTGGGAAAGCGAGTAGAATCGGAAGGCGTCAAAGACACCGAAGATGCCTTGCTGTCCTTGAAGACCGAGCGATGGCTGCCTGCTCAAGGTAGAAGGGATCGCTGGTATCAGTCCGAACAACTGGCCGCAGATTTCGGTATCAGACATCTTTGTGAGTCACAAGTATTGTTCATTGACATCCCATATAATATCTTACGCGCAAGTAGTGAGCTTGTGGAAATCCTAGGGATTGCAAGGTCCCCTACAGTGAACCAAGTAGTGGCTCATGTACTCGACTGCGCTAAGAAGAAGACCCCGCTTCACCGAGATATTTATCGGTGGCTAAATGATCAAGCCGAAGATCAAGCAATCAGAAGATTGATAAACCAGCCTTGTTTGATGCTCCCCTGTGGGACATATGTATCAGCAAGAGATGTGTTTTGGCAAGAACATCCTTTCGGGAGATTTCGTCACCGTCTAAGCGAGGAACTCCGTAGGTACAATGATCTGTTTAGTAGGCTTGGGGTAAGAGAATATCCTGATTACAACGACGCATTATCCGTTATCAAACAGATCGCTGACGATTACGGATCCAGCTCTCGACTTGATGAGGAAACACGGGGTGTTCTGCTTAATTGTTGGAAGATGCTATCAGAGGCACTGGAGGAGGAGAAAATATCTCGAGAAGAGCTACGCGGCTTATCGCAATGGAAGGTGATCTACAATAGAGAAAATATGTTGTACCCTCCACAGTGGATGTTTTTTGATGATCGCCCAGGACTTGCTGCTAAGTTCGGTCCTGGTATCGAGAATAATGCTATCGAAAGGCCACAGGCTGCTTGGCGAGCAATGGCAGTGTCTGGAGTACGACCACTTAGTGAAGCAGTAACGGCACATCTTGTGGAATGTCAAGATCCGGTAGAGGACAATACGATAATTGAGTGCGCGCTCCAAAGGAAAGATCAATTAAGGCGCGTTCTCGATTTATATCTTAAGGGTGCCGATAGCAACCTTGATAAGCTCGCCTCGCTCAGATACATGGCAGTAAAAGAGCTGCAAGTACAATACACTCTACATGCTTTCAAGCGCGAGTGGACTACAAAGCCAGAACCCGTGGCCGTCCATTTCCTCCGTGATGATTTGATGTTTTATTTTGTTCGAAGAAACGGTGAACCATCATGGCCTACCATTGCCCGTGAACTTGCCACAATTCTCATCCCTGAGATCGATCCAGGACAGATTGCTTTTGCCATAAAGGACGTAATAGCTGCAGAGACTGCAGATAAAGCTGCCTCTATCCTGGATGAACTTGGCATTCCACGGCTTGACACTGACGATATGGGAAAACCCACAGCAAGCGAAATAAGGGAGCTGGGGGAAAGTCGCGACCTAGATGAATACCAAACGCAAAGCGGCGGGGTGGCTTATGGCGATACCACGACACCGAGTGGCGGACCGAGTACGGTACAAGAAGCAATAGAGACTATCCTGGGACCAGATACCCCCTCTCCCAAACCACCTCCTGCTGAACACGAGAAATCAGAATCTAACAATGGTAGAAGGTCTTCGAGTGAAATCCCTATGCCCCGCCGTTCTACCCATGAGACAAAAGCAGCACGAAAAGGTTATTCGCGTCTGCGAAGCTATGTGTTGCCGGACAGCGACGGGAAGGAACAAATCTCTTCAGAGGAAGTCGAGCACCGCTCAGCGGTAGATGAAGCCGGTATCAAAAGAGTTGTCGAATATGAACGCAAGCAGGGCCGCACCCCGAAGGTCATGCCCCATACGCATCCTGGCTATGACATTGAATCATACGACGGCGAAGATGCTCGCCGCTATATTGAAGTCAAGTCTTTGTCAGGCGACTGGGGAGACTTCAACGCAGGGTTGACTGACACGCAGTTTAACGAGGCCATGAGACTGAGAGATAAATACTGGCTTTATATAGTCGAACGAGCAGGGCAACCAGATTACCGAATTCACCGTATCCAAGACCCTGCATACAAGGTAAATCAATTTTTGTTCGACGCCGGCTGGCAAGCGGTAACTGAGGAAGACCCTGCAGCAGGGTAGTGGAGGAAGTTTAGGGATGAACTTGAAGAAGGCCATCTTGAGCGTCATTGGCCGCGACACCCTCAAGGACATCGTGGATGCCCTTGAGATTGAAGGGGTGGATCGTCGCAGCGCGAAGGAGATGGCTGCGGCGGTGAAGCGGGCCCGTCGCGCCACGCCAGAGTTTCTCCTGGAATACCTGGGGGAGGCCGAGGTCAAGGAAGTATGTGAGGTCTATGGTATCTCCAGTAAAGGGCGTCGACGAGCGTTGGTAGAAGCGCTGCTTCAGGCTGAGGGGCCCAGTAGTAAAAAGATCCGAGCAAAGCGCGCTGGAAATGTTCAGGCTCGGAGGCAGAATATACACAAAACGGATAAGAACTCTTCGGAGGTGGAAACGCCCATGGCAAACGACAAGCAAAACGAAACGCGGGAACCCATACGTCTTCCTGATCCCCCGCCGGGCATGGTGCGGGTGAACAAGGTCGAGTTGGTCTGGCCCGGCAAATACAACGAGGACGGCACCCGAAAGGAAGTGCCAAAGGTGAGCCTGCCCTTCCAGGTTATCGAAAGGATCAATGAGAGCCGGGCAACCCGTGAAAGCCAAAAAGGTCAAAACTTGTCTCTTTTTGATATTTATGCGGGGCAGGAAGGCGACACCTTCGAAGAGGGCTGGAAGAATAAGCTGATCTGGGGTGACAACCTGCTTATCATGGGCTCGCTTTTGGAAAAATTCGCCGGCAAGATCGACCTGATCTACATCGATCCACCCTTCGCTACGGGGGCGGATTTTTCGTTTGCGGCCCCAATAGGAGAATCGGGAGAAGAGGTTTTCAAAGAACAGTCAATAATTGAAGAGAAGGCATACCGGGATACATGGGGGCGTGGAATCGATTCCTATCTTGAGATGCTTGTACCAAGGCTGAGACTTATGAGAGAATTGCTTTCTGATAAAGGATCCATTTTCATACATCTTGGTGTTCAAGTTAATCATTTCATAAGAGTAGTACTCGAAGAGGTGTTTGGGGTCGAGAATGTTATTGACGAAATCATTTGGAGCTATGGCACCCCATCAGGTGGGCGTGCCGCTGGCAATAAGGTTATAAAGGCTCATGAATATATCCTCTATGCAGTCAAGGGCTATGGACAACATGTCTATAATAAAGAGTTTCTTCCGTACTCAGAGAAATATATAAAAGAACGGTTTACTTTTATAGATGAGGATGGGCGTAGATACCGAATCAGAACACGAGGTAAGGGAAAGGTTGAGCGTCAGTATCTAGACGAAAGTAAAGGTGTACCTCTATCTACAGTCTGGGGAGATATAAAGCAGACGTATGCAATGCACCTTGTCAAGCGCGCTGCTGAGGAAACGGGGTTCCCTACTCAAAAACCTGAGGCTTTATTGGAACGAATTGTCAAAATAGCTTCTAGCCCCGGCGACCTTGTTGCTGACTTCTTCTGCGGCTCCGGGACCACCCTTGCCGTAGCCGAGAAGCTCGGACGACGCTGGATCGGGTGCGACCTTGGTCGCTGGGCGATACATGTTACACGCAAACGGCTACTTGAAATCGAAAGCTGCAAGCCCTTCGAGATCCTCAACCTCGGCAAATACGAGCGTCAGTACTGGCAAGGCGTCACCTTCGGCAATAAGAAGAACAAGACCATCACTGAACGGGCCTTGTATGAATACTTGGCTTTTATCTTGAAGCTGTATGGCGCGCAACCGGTTTCAGGCCTTGTTCATCTTCACGGCAAGAAAGGTCGGGCCATGGTCCACATCGGAGCGGTAGACGCGCCAGTCACCATCGACGAGGTCAATGCCGCCTTGGACGAATGCGTCCAGCTTAAACAACCTGAACTTCATGTCCTCGGCTGGGAGTGGGAGATGGGACTTGCCGGGCCCAACAATAGCTATCGCAAGGGCAGCCCCATGCATGAGATAGCGAAAGCAAAAGGAGTTAAGCTGGTGCTGCTCCAGATCCCGCGGGAGGTGATGGAGCAACAGGCAGTGGAGAAGGGAGATGTCCAGTTTTTTGAACTGGCCTACCTGGAAGTGGAAATCAAGAAACCGCGGAAGTTGACCGTAGAAGTCACGCTCAAGGATTTTGTCATCCCAAACACCGAACTGATTCCCGAAGACGTGCGCTCGAAGATCAAGAAGTGGTCGGACTACATCGACTACTGGGCCGTGGACTGGGACTTTCAAAACGACACCTTCATGCAGGGGTGGGTTACGTACAGGACGCGCAAGAACCGCACACTGGCCCTCACCTCTGATCCGCATACCTACGAGAAACCCGGACGCTACCGAATTCTCGTGAAGGTGGTGGATATCTTCGGGAACGATACCTCTCAAGCTTACGACGTGGAGGTGAAGTAGAGCCATGGCCAAGAGCATCATTGCCTACGACAGGGATCTTCCTGAAATCCCGGGCCGCCGCCCTTGGGAGCGACCGACTTCTTATCTGGTCAAAGACGATTCCGCCCCAAACGGTTGGCGAGTGGAAACCTCTGGTCGGCGTCCCAGCAAACTTCTCCTGGTGGAGAAGCTGCGGAAGGCGGTGGACAAGTGGCGGTACGAGGGATATCCCGGTGCCTCGGATGTTACAAGGCGGCTGTTCGAGTACTGGTTCGAGGAAGACCACGAGGTCCCGGGCTTTCCCGTTCCATTCCGTTACTACTTCTGCCAACGGGAGGCTATTGAAACCCTCGCGTACGTGGTGGAGATCGCCCAAAACCGCGACGCCAAAGATTTAATCAGGCAGTATGCGAAGATCTATCGCAAGGATCTCCTGTCCGATTCCGTTTCTTTTCAGGAAACGATGGATGGCCGACGGCAGATCCGGAGGTATGTAGCCGAGCTGGAAGCCGAGGGTGTTCAGGATCTTCCGCCCGTTGACCTACGCCGCTATGCCTTCAAGATGGCTACGGGCTCGGGCAAGACCTTTGTCATGGCCATGGTCGTGGTCTGGTCGCACTTTCACAAGAAGCTCGTTCCAGGTTCCGATCTCTCCACAAATTTCCTGATAATCGCTCCGAACGTGATTGTGTACCAACGCCTGGAGAAAGACTTCGCCAGTAACCGTATCTTCCACGAGCTCCCGCTTATCCCGCCGGAGTGGCGGGGTGCGTGGAGCCAAAAGGTCATCCTACGTGGAGAAAGCACCGAACCCGATCCTTCCGGCAACCTATTCCTTACTAACATTCAGCAGCTTTATGAAGCGCGAGAACAAGACTGGACACCAGAAAACGCTGTAGACGCCCTGCTGGGGCGCAAGCCGGTGAAAGACTTGACTTCGCACCAGCGTTCCATGTTGGAGAGAGTGAAAGAACTTAGGGACGTAGTTGTTATAAACGACGAAGCACATCACGTCCACCGCGAGGATCTCGCTTGGAGCCGCTCACTTCTTAGTATCCATCGGGCACTTCCTAACGGGCTTTCTCTCTGGCTGGACTTCTCCGCCACACCGAAAGATCAGAACGGTATGTACTTTCCGTGGACAATTTGTGACTATCCTCTAGCCCAGGCAGTTGAGGATCGAATTGTCAAAGCACCGATCATCGTAACCAAGGAAGACGACCCTAAACAGCCATCACAGGACCCAGGTCACGTCACGAAAAAGAACGTTACCGAGAAATACGGATATTGGATACGCGCTGCCGTCCAACGCTGGAAAGAGCATTTCCAGACCTACACTAAGCTCGGAACAAAACCTGTGCTTTTCATTATGGCTGAAAAAAACGCATATGCGGATGCCATCGGTGAGTACCTTTGGAAGACGAAAGAGTTCGGCTTCAAGGAGTCGGAAGTGCTGGTCATTCATACGGACTCAGCCGGTGAGATTACCAAGAAAGACCTGGAAAAGGCCCGTCAGGTAGCTCGAGACATTGACAAGCGCGAAAGCAAGATAAAAGCCATTGTAAGTGTGATGATGTTACGGGAGGGGTGGGACGTCCGTAACGTATCGGTGGTCCTCGGCCTCCGGCCATTCACCGCTAGAGCTGAAATACTCCCGGAACAAGTAATCGGCCGTGGCCTGCGCTTGATGATCGGGGTGGGGCCAGACCGAACCCAAACATTGGAAGTGCTGGGTACTCGGAACCTCTTGAACGTACTTCGGGAACAGCTGGAAGCCGAAGGGGTGGGTGTCACCACAACGAAAACAGATCCCCCTCGTCCAGTGGTAATCGAGCCGGTCAAGGAAAGACTCGCGTATGACATTACCATCCCCATTACCAAACCGCGATTGGTCCACAACTTCAAGAAGCTGTCAGATCTTGATCCGGCTACCTTGGACGCCATCTACGATCAGGAGGAACTCGACAAATCTCTCAAGGACAAGTTAAGGATGGCCTTTGCTACTACTGAAACAGAAGTTCACGAGGAGCCGCTAGCATATGGAACCATTCCGATCACCAGTGAACTGCTTAGTTCTATCACCACCAAGGTGATTCAGCGAGCCCGGCTTACCAATGTGTTCAACGAATTGTTCCCGCTGGTGCGGAAGTACGTAGCAACGCGGTGCTTCGGGAAACCGGTAGACCTCGACAAGGAAAACGTACGGCTTCATCTACGCCGTCTGGAGCTCCAGGAAGGGATCGCCAAGTATCTGGCTCGCAAGATTGGCGAGCTGACTATCGAGAAGCGGCCTATCGAATTCGAACGAGCCGATTTCAAGCTGTCCGAGACAAAGCCGTTCACATGGCGCCGCAACCTTCCTCCATTAGAGGCGAAGCGAACAGTATTTAATTACGTCGCGACTTACAATGATTTCGAACGCGGGTTTGCCCAGTTCCTGGACGCCGCCCCTGATGTCCTACGTTTTGCCAGTTTGGGCACAACTGAGCAGGGAGAATCGGGCACACAGTTTCGTATTGACTACCTCAAGCCAAGTGGTGCGATTGGCTTCTATCATCCCGACTGGGTTGTTGTTCAACAGACATCCGATGGCGAGGTGAACTGGATCATCGAAACGAAGGGGCGAGTGTGGGAAGGAACAGAGGTCAAAGACGCTGCCATGCGTGACTGGTGCATCCGCATCTCTGAGCAAACAGGCCAGCAGTGGCGATACGCCCGTGTAAATCAGAGCGTGTTTGATACTGGGAAGCCCAAAACATTGCACAGTCTTCTTGGAGGAGACAAATCGTGTCAAAAGCACTTACTGTGATGCCGGCAGAACCCGCGGGCATGCTTTTAGATGCAACGACGTTCCGGGCCGACATGCTTTTGCGTCTTCAGAGGAGGGGCAATGTTTGCTTACGTATGGGCAGCGCAAAGGCTTCGCAGTTGGCAATGAACTTGTGCCTGGATCCCAGACTTGCGAGGTGATTTCTACCGATGGAAGAGAGCCCCGCTATAAACGAGAGAGAGGGAGCTGAATTGAAGAAGGCAATCATCAGCTCTCTTCGTGCTCAGGGTTTTCGCGTCAGAAATGGCAAAATATTGCCTCCAAAGGATATCTCAAAGGAAAACCTTCGCAAGCTTCATGCAACCGCCGTCGAACACCGAATAAGCAAAGCAAAAGCCGGACTTGTTCGGAAGGAACCTTACCTTTTACAGCATATTGCTTCCGGTCGTGAAGTTGTACCGGAGAAGATATCGCCCCGGATGATAGAGGTTGCGCCAGATTCGGAAGAAGAACTGCTTTTTAGGTATGCTAGCTTACACTGGAGCATTCCAGTGTCTTCTGGTTATGGCAGACGATTGCGATTTTTGGTCATAGATGAGTATAATAACAAGCTAATCGGAATAATTGGGCTGGGTGATCCCGTATTCAGTCTAAAACCGCGAGACGAGTGGATTGGTTGGTCCATTTCCGACCGTAAGCAACGCCTGAAGAGTGTGATGGACGCTTTTGTGCTTGGCGCCATCCCGCCTTATTCCTTTCTTCTGTGTGGAAAGCTCGTGGCAATGTTGGTTGCCAGTGATACAGTCCAAAAGGCCTTTAAGAGGAAGTATGGAGGTACACGCTCTGTCATTCAACGCAAAGAGCATGATGGCCGGCTCGCAATGATCACAACAACATCGGCTCTTGGCCGTTCCTCTATTTATAACAGGCTTCGTTTGGGAGATCGTCTTCTGTATCGAAGTGTCGGTTTTACCAAAGGCTCCGGTGAGTTTCATTTTTCAAATGGTCTGTATAGAAAAATATCGGAGTTTGCGGAGAAGCATTGCAAGCCTACGGCGAAACAGGAACGATGGGGAACGGGCTTCCGCAACCGGCGGGAGATTGTCAGGAAGTGCTTACCTTTGCTCGGGCTATCAAGCGACTGGATTTATCACGGGGTTCAACGCGAGGTATTCGTGGTCCCACTAGCGCGCAATACACGCGAGTTCCTTCGCGGCGAGCACTCACGCCTGATGTGGTATCACCTGTCCGAAACCGATATCTACGAGTTCTTCCGAGATCGGTGGATGTTACCAAGATTATCTTGGGATAAAAGACTCTATTCCTGGTCCAAGGAGGATTGGGCCATCTGGGCGGGAAAGGAGGATGGTGGTGCCTGACACATTTTCAGATCTTCCCGATGCCCTCGTGCAAGATCTTCTGGCTCAGGCGACGCCCGTCGCGGAGCGGGTTTCGACACATTTGAATCGACTGCGTCAAGCCCGCAATTCAATACGGCAGCGAGTTCGATCAGAAGGGTTGATCGCACGTAAGGCGGATCTTGACGTGACGCGAGAACCTTCCGTGGTAGGAATTGATGGCTCGTACCAGATCCACCGGCTTACGGCCCTGGACCTGTGTGCAGCGGCAGCTGTAGCTGTGGAAGGTACATCCAAAGAGGCTCGTCGTCACTGGCAGGAGCCGTACCACCGAATGTGGGTGAACTGTTTCGAGCACAGCAAGAACGCCACTAACACGTTGCGTGGGTTAATGATTTCAATGGAGTTAGACCTCGCAGCGGAGGCGCCTCATGATCTTGTACTTCTTGATGGGTCATTTATCGTCCTCTTGATTTATCTGAATCAAGGCCTCACCAGCTTCTACGAAGCCCCAACGCTTCTTCGGGAGGAGTTTCAAAGAAGATGGGAAGAGCATCAGGTGCTGGACCGTTTCCTTGAGCTCATTCAAAGCAACCGAACCGTAGCTGTTCCAAAATATAGTGGCCGTAACGAACTCGCCAGTTTCACGCCGGATGAGAGGCTGCCAGAAACGGATGGAAGAACACTAGCTACTGTGATCCTTGAGCCGGATGAGTACATTAAGCCGCTGCCGATTTATCATTTCGGCGAAGAAGACAGAGAGTATCACCTACCGGAAAGTCACTGCCCACGTGAGAAGCAGGAAGTCATGAATCAACATATAGAAGGCATGCGAGTTGTTTTTTATCGTCCGTACGGTTGGGCCCCAGCTATCCGACTCGAACTGACGTCTCCAATTGCTACAAGCCAAACACGACTCTCGATGGTTCTTGAAGGGATCAAGCGCCAATTCTTCAGCCCGGCTGTAACTGAGCCATACCCCCTGTTCTTGGCAGACAGGATGGTAAAGAGTTTAGGAGCTGGCGTCTCAGTAATTGAGCAGGCTATCGCTCAGCAGGCGGTGGCTGTCTCCCCAGATGTCGAGGCGACGCTCCTATGCCTTCAGAACTATCGGACCGAAGGTGGTCGAGGAGGTAGCTGATGCCGAATGATCGCAACCAGGATGTGGCAGTCGTCGGGAGTCCGTCGACCAATACGGAGCTAACAGTTGACCTGCTCCAAGAAGCTACAGAAGAGCGGTTGGTAGGAGCGCTCACGGCTTTTGAAGCTGTTCAGGACGGACATCCGATCACATGTGTAGGACAAATTGTGGGGATAGAGCTGAAGAACCGTTGGCATGAAGATTCTGTATTCCGGAATCTCGTGAAGAGGACAGGCGAAATTCCACCGATCACGAACCGCCAAGACACGCGAACTGCCGGCCTAGTTGTGGGTGCTACGTTCCGCCAAACGACAAATGGATATGAGCCGGATGTACTGGGTATGGTGCCTCCAACAGGAACAAGAGTTTATCGAGTTGATCAGGATCTTTTGGACCGTCTTCTTAGCGTCTATCAGTCTGAAATCGTGTATCTAGGCAGAGCGTATGCTAATGACGTTTTCTACCCCATGTGGTTCAAGCATTTCGGGAGCGGAGCGGGTGGCGCGGGCGAGGCTTATCATTTAGGTGTTTTTGGCAAGACCGGCTCGGGCAAATCTGGGCTCGCGAAGATGATGCTATGTGCATATGCGCGGCATCCGCAGATGGGTATTCTAATCATTGATCCGCAAGGGGAATTCTCAGATGAGTTGAGCGGGGTGCGGCGCGGTCACCAGGGACTGGCCTTAGACGAAGTGGTGCGCAATCTCGGTCGTCCGATTCAGCGGTATCGCATCGTAGATCTCCAACTCGACACCTGGGATCTTTTTCAGGAGTTATTAATCGTCAGAAGGTTCATCCAAGATCACCTCGACGTAAGAGGTGCTGACAATATACCATTAGCGGCGGAATACATTCGAGAGGGTTTACAGCGGGCAGGGACAACTCTTCCCCATCTTGCCTCGCTGGACGCTCTTCGCGCTGCTCTAAATATCGTCTCACAAAGAGCAAACCGAATCTATACAGGACAAGCGAGAGCCGCACAACTACAAGATCGTGTTAATACAATCCTTAACTCCGAATTAGACACAACCTTTGAGAACGGATGGAGACCCATAGCGGATCTTTTCAGGTCTGGGCAAGGGAGAAGAACACTATTCGGAATCGTAAGGGATCTGATCCAGAGTGAAGGGGCCGGGCAGCCACGACCGGTAGTGGTCATCGATATATCAGAAGAAGGCAACCCGGGATTATGGGCAGAGGAGATTGAGCGGAGAGTAATGACCAGACTACTCAACGTGCTGATTATTCAATCAGCGCAGCGGTCGAGGAGACAAGAAGGAGCAAATGTACTTGTAATGATCGACGAAGCTGCCCGCCACGCACCTTCTGGTCGAATTGATGCAGGAAGTGAGGCGGACGTGTTGCGTAAGGTACTACGTAATGCTGTCCGAGAGACACGAAAGTATGGCCTTGGTTGGTTTTTCATAAGCCAAACCTTAGGAGGGCTCGATAACGAACTTCTTCAGCAACTTCGGATATTGGTGTTTGGATTCGGATTAGCGATGGGGTCAGAGTTCGACCGACTCCGGGACTTCGTGGGCGGCGACAAGCGAGCCTTAGAGCTTTACCAATCGTTCCGTGATCCGCAGAGTTTTCCGCGGCGGGATCTACAGGAGTTTCCGTTCATGGCTGTTGGTCCGGTTTCTCCATTGGCGTTCAGTGGAAAGCCTCTATTCTTTACTGCCTTCACAGATTCACAGGAATTTCTGCGGGTCAACGGCTTGGAACCTGTGTCGCATGATGGAACCTGAGACGATGTCCGAGCATTTAGATCTGCTGAGTACACTCCTGAAACCAAGCTATAGGCCACAGCGACCGCTCGATGATCGCTGGCCGACGGACCATTTCAATCAAGGCCAGGATTGGCTTCTGGATCTTCGGAACCTGCTGATAGGTCTCATGGAGTTCTACCAACGAAAGGAGCGTCGGCGGATGCGCAGCGATGTCTCTTTTCGGGTTACTCGCGGCTCTACCCTTGCGACCGAGGCGATTGAACCTCTGGCAGTTCTTTTAACAGATGTTTGCCCCCTGCTCTTTGGGATAATCGGGAGGGGATGTCTTCCGGGCCTTTTGATCCACGACAGCCCGCGTGAAGCTGATCATGGGCTCATAATCTACCGGAGTTGTTTAGAGTAAAGTAAGAGAGTAAAGGAACTCCTGCCACCAGGAGGGAGCCTTGCAGTGTATGTCGGGCAGTCGGAGCCAGACAAAAACCTACGGACTTTTCGATTAATATCCCCCCCTGTTTAACAGCCAGGTTGCAGGCGGGTATCCACCCGACCTGCCTGCGCCGCGTCCTCTGTCCTTCCAGGAAAGCCCGCAAAAAAAACAGCGCGGCAGGCGTTTCGAACTCTTTAGGAGGCGGCCTGTATCACCAATGCGGGGGATGTCCCTCGAATGACAAAAGCGGTTTTCTCCCGAGACTGCCTTTGTTTCGGCTGAAGGAAGTCGGAAACATCCTCGGCGGGCTGTGTCGGGCAACGCCATTATGGGAAGCAAACAAGTGAATGAGTTGCTTCAATGAAGTCCTCGGGCTGGGTATGACCATCGGGCTTTCAGGGCAACAATGCTTCTTGACAATTTAGCCACCAAGTGGTTAAATTGTAACCATGATAAAGAGACATATCGCTTCGGATATCTTAGATTCCCTCCGGCATTTCCCGGTAGTCCTTCTTACCGGGGCAAGGCAGGTCGGCAAATCCACCCTGGCGGAGATGCTCTCGAAGACCAGGTGGAAGGCCGCATACCTTACGCTTGACAGCCGCGTGGTGCTCGATGCCGCGCTTGCAGACCCGGACGGGTTCATAAGCGGCACTCCTGTCCCGGCGATAATCGACGAGGTGCAGAGGTCCCCCGACCTCATGCGTGCCATAAAGGGCGTTGTTGACAGAGACCGCAGGCCCGGGCAGTTCTTGCTTGCCGGCTCTGCCAACCTGATGACCCTTCAAAAGGTCTCGGAGACCCTTGCCGGCAGGGTGGCGCTCCATGAGCTCCAGCCCTTCATGTGACGGG